>NZ_JADYXE010000041.1:0-47555 GCF_015864465.1 Pseudoalteromonas sp. SWN29 | reverse complement strand
TTTTTGACGATTACTATATAAAGTTAGAACATGCCTTTTTCAACCTTGATAACAAAATTTTAAGTCGCGCACGGCGTTACTTTAGCAAAAGTAGACACAACAACAATGTCAGGTATCCGACATTTTGTAAATTAAACAAATGCAGAAATTATTTTACCCGGCTCATACTCACCTTGCATATCCGTTCGCTCGCGCCCTTTTTGATACTCTTGCTCAAGCATTTTTTGAAGTTCCTCTATTTTATCAGCAATTGCGCTAGGGTCTGCGCCCTCACTTTGCTGTTCTTTAATGAGCTCTTCTATTGTCGCTTTTAGCTCGTCTATTTTGTTTTTGTTTACACCTAAACGCTGATAAACCAACGCTTCTTGAGCACCTTCTAAAAACGTTGGTTCTTTAGGGGCTGAGGTAATGCCTTTAACATCATTTGTTTTTTCGTTAGGGAGCGGATTAGTTGCCGCAACTTCGCTTGAACTTGCCGCTTTATTTACTGTAGGAGAGTTATAGTTACTGTATTGATTTTTAAAGGTTATTGTTGTCATTAGCTCAAATCCATTATTGCCTCACGTGTTATGTAGCAATTTTGGTTCCAACTAATTCACTTTAATTAAAGTGTTTTTTTAAGCTTTTTCAGCGCATGCCTGTAATTTTTGTTTATCTAAAATAGTAATACGTTGATACCCCAAGCTAATAGCTTGTAGGCTAGCGAGTTGTTGCAGTATTTGATTAATAGTTTGGCGCGTTAGGTAGGTCATATCAGCAAGTTGCTGCTGAGATAAAACAAGCGGTGTTAAGTGCTCTGTATGTTCGCTTAGCATTAAAAGCCGGTTACATACTTTTTGCTCAGCGCTTAACAGGGCATGATCTTCCATTGAGGTAAACATTAGGCGTAACTTTTGTGCCAATAATAAACCAAACTCTTGCCAATATTGTGGCTGTTCATTTAAAAGCTGTTCAAGCTCGCGTTGGGGAACGTAAAAAAGCACAACGTCAGTTTGTGCATATACGTCATGAGTACGCAGGCCACCATCAAACAAGGTAACTTCGCCAAACCACAATGATGAATCAATAAAGCTCAATACGGCTTCTTTGCCTTCGTTACTTACGCCACTAATACGCACCACGCCGCTAAGCACTGCATAAATTCCATCGTGCTTATCACCTCGCAAAAATAATGATTGCTGAGCTTTTAGCGAGAGCGTTTTGCCCTGCGTTAATAAAAAGCTTTTTAAATAAGCGCTACGGTTTTTAAACCAATGCCCTTGCTCTATAACGTTTTGCTGCTGTGGAGTCATTATTTACTGCATTTGCTTATTAAATGGCTGTTTTTCGATAACCAATTTTTTAGGGAAATTTAAATCGGTTGCTATAACAAAATCATCGTAAGGATCATTACCCGAAAACAGTTCAGTTATTAATGTATCGTTTTTATAAACATTAACGGTTACACCGCTGCCCATACCGCCTGAGTTAATAATATAATAATGATATTCGCCGTTACTGAAAAATAAAATACTCTCGCCAATACGCCCTACTTGCCTGTAGTAACTACCAAATGGTGCATCCGGTGTTGCTTCTTTTTCAAGCCCTATGTCATTAACTCTACCAAATCGATAACTAAGTGATGAGTCATCTTTTGCAACACAAATAGAAAGCACTTTATCGGTAGGTTCTAACTTGTAGGCTGTACTTTCATCTGGGTTACGCACAACTTTATGCATTTTTGCGTTAATGTAGGCTGCTTCATTACTTTTACAATGTGTTGCCAGCATACCGACCACTAAAGCGGGTTCGTTTGTTTGAGCTGCTGAAGGCGTGTTTACTTTGAGATCAGAGGGTAAGTTACTTACATTATTATTTAGCTGAGGGCTATCTTGCATTGCCATACTTTGTTCGTCACAACCAAACAGTGCAAACAAGAAGAAAGAATAAAAGCTCGCTAAAAATTTAATGCGCATAATAAAATCCATCTATGAGAGAGCCTTTAAAATAGCGATAAAACTAGCGACCCGCAACACTCTTATGCGCAATACTTTATAAGTTTATTTTTAAACCATCTTCTGCAAAAACTACGTTACTTTTTAGTGATTTAATTAACGATTTTTTAAACAATTGCTGATTTTTTAATGACCGATTCATAAAATGAGATAGAACCGCCGTTTTAGGTGCAGCCTCAATTAGTACCTTAGTGATTTGACTTGGGGTAATGTGTAAATTTTTAGCCCCGTCTGATGCGTTTTCATCAATTGCGTTGTGCATAACCACTACATCGGCATTTTTAGCAAAGTCAGTAAATGTGCCGAACTTGTCGGTCATGTCGCCTGCAAACACAAGTTCGCATCCTGCTATACTCACTTTCCACGCTAAAGCCGGAATAGGTCCATGGTTAACTGTCATTGCATTAACAGCCAAATCACTTTGTAGTGATTGTTTAAATTCATTTTGTTTTGTTGATGCAACAGAACGAATATCTAATTTGTAGTTTTCATTACCTTCTACGTAATCACTTAAGTATCTAAATGCGCCCTGCTTACCTAGTAACGCTTGTGCATATTCATTAGTAGAAACCATTACACGGTTGCCCTGGGGGCCAAATATCGCAAGTGTTTTATCGCGTGATGTAAAGTAACTGCCTTTTATAAAACTAGGTAAATCGCCAGCATGATCAGTGTGTAAATGGCTTAATAAAATGGCATCAACATCACTAAATTTTGCACCTGCTTTATCAAACCCAATACTGGCACCAGAGCCTACGTCAACTAACACTCTGGCTTTATTTTCGTGCCAAATAAGGTAACTTGTTGATGCGCGACCATCGTTAAGCTCAGGGCCGCCCGAGCCTAAAATTTGCAAACTTACATCACTACATTGCTGCGCGCCAATACTACTAAACGACGCCATAATTAAAGCGGTTGCAGCTAATCCTTGTTTTACATTGCTCATAATTATTAATACCTATAAATAGTGTTTTAAGTTGAGTCTATGGCTGAGTGTAATAAGTAATTTAAGTTTTGTCCTAGTTGAGTGACCAACGGCCTACTTATTAATTTTAGCCCTTACTAAAAGCTGATTTAAACACCTTATTAAAGTGTTTAAATAACTAAATGAATCAATAACCGGTTTTCTTATAATAAAATGTTGTTACACAACTATTTAAAACGGTTTTTTATAACCACCTGTAATTTATAATTTAAATAAAATTAAATCTAAAAAACATACATTTTAAAAACAATTTAGTCTCATTTTATTAAAACAATAGTTGACCCTATTTAAAATTTAAACTAGCATTTCTGGAAGCGCTTCCACAAAGCTCAGTTAAATGAATTTTTCTGGAAGCGCTTCCATACATTTGACAATGTTTATAATTACACAATAACAGCCCCATACAGCTGTTAATAATAATGATAAAAGTGCGAGGGAAACCGAATGTCCAACCATATTGTAAGAAAAACAAAGATAGCGACCAGCCTATCTCTGATTTTAGGCGCATCTATCTCTTTACCTGTATATGCACAAGAAGCAAATACAGATGTTGAAGTAATTCAAGTTACTGGTTTTAAAAGCAGTATTAAAGAGTCTACTCGTTTAAAACGCGACGCCGCAGGCGTTGTAGATGCTATATCAGCTGAAGATATTGGTAAATTCCCCGATACCAACTTAGCCGAGTCGCTACAGCGTATTACGGGTGTGTCGATTGATCGTTCAAATGGTGAAGGCTCTAAAGTAACGGTTCGTGGTTTTGGTCCCGACTACAATATGGTAACCCTAAACGGGCGTACAATGCCGGCAGCTTCATTGCCTTCAGGCGGTGGTACACCAAGCTCTCGTGCTTTTGACTTTGCAAACTTAGCGTCTGATAGCGTTAAATCGGTTGAAGTATATAAAACAGGTAAAGCAAGTATTGCATCAGGTGGTATTGGCGCAACAATTAATATTAATACGGCTCGCCCACTCGACAATCCAGGCTTTGTTTCAAGCATTGGTGTAAAAGCATTACACGACTCAACAAACCGCGTTGGTGATGACATAACACCAGAGCTTTCGGGCTTAATTAGCTGGACCGACAGTGAAGCTAAATTTGGTGCCTCGTTAACTGCAAGCATGCAACAGCGCGATAGCTCATCAACAGGTGCGTTTGTAAATCAATGGAATACATCTGCTTTTGACGGCACAATCCCACAAGCAGCAGACGATATTGTTTTAACTAATGCACCCGCTGTTGGCCAGCTTTATTCAATGCCATCAGATTTGCGCTACACCATTGCCGACAGAGAACGAACTCGTACAAACGCACAATTAACGCTGCAGTACAGCCCTATTGACGATTTAACAGCCACGCTTGATTACACGTATTCTAAACAAGATTTGTTCGAAGCCCGTGCTGAGCAATCAATATGGATGGATAACTACAAAAGCGCGCTAACATTTGACGATAACACGGTAAAAACCCCTATTTACTACCGAGAAGAACGTCGTGATCAGCAAACACGTGATTTAGGTTTAGCGTTTCAAGAGTTAAACCAAGTTAATCAAAACGACTCTATTGGTTTAAACGTTGAGTACTATTTCAATTCACAATTGAGCTTTATGTTTGATGCGCACAATTCAAAAGCAACTAGTAAACCAGATGCAGCTTACGGCAGCTGGGTAAACGCAGGCTTGGGCGCAAACGTAGTTAACGCACAAGAAGTTGATTTTAGCCGTGAGCTTCCATCAATGAGTATCGATTTTGATGATTGCCGCCGAGACAACCTAAATTGTAATAACACGTTAGATGCCTCTGATGTGGGAACGTCTATTTTAGATTCTAACTTTGCTCGCCAAGAGTCTGAAGTAACAGAATTTAGAATTCATGGTAAATACGAAATTGAAAACGGGGCAATTGACTTTGGTATAGAGTCTCGCTCTATGGAAAGCCATTCACTACAATCGCTTACACGTAATACAATGGGTAACTGGGGTATCGAAAACCCAGGCGAACTACCTGATGGCTACCTAAATCCAACAAACTTTTTAGCCGAATTTGACGACTACGATACATCAGGCTCGTATAATCAGGGATTCACAGGCAGCGCATCGCAAATTGGCTACTGGGCAGGTGAAGAATACGGCTTTAATTTTGCAGCCGATGGCGCATTTGCAACTAACCGTACCATTGAAGAAGATATAACAGCCGCGTTCGTGCAATTTACTTACAACGGTTACATTGGCGATATGCCATACAACGTTGTTATTGGCGCGCGCCAAGAGTCTACCGACATTACCTCAACGGCTAATATCGATTTACCTAACGCAGTAGCGTGGGAAGGTAATAACGACTTCAACGTACGCTTTGGTTCTGACAAAGAAGATTTTTCGCTTAAATCTAGCTACGATCACTTTTTACCAAGCTTTGACTTTGACATAGAAGTAATTGAAAACGTAAAAGCACGTTTTTCTTATAGCACCACTATTGCACGCCCAACTTACGATAACTTAAGCTCTGCAGCAACCGTGGGTGTACCAAGTGGTCCGACTCTGCTCGCTGGTTCGTCACAGGCAACTGCATCAACAGGTAACCCTGGTTTAGTACCACTTGAATCAGATAATATTGATGTATCGGCTGAATGGTACTTTGCAGAAACAAGCTATGTGTCGGTAGGTTACTACACGAAAGACATCGAAAATTTTATTGGTTTATCACCAATGACACAAAACTACTACGGATTACGCGATGCAACAGCGGGCCCTCGCGCACAAGCTGCCATTGCCGAGCTAGAATCTCGCGGACTTGCAGTAACTGATTCAAACTTATTCCAAATGGTTGCAGCAACAGAAAACAACGTTGATTTTGACTCAATGACCTACGAAGAGTTTGAAGCCGCTTACGATGTAATTGCAAATGGTGATGACCCATTACTAGAATTTACAGCACAAGTACCTACAAACAATAAAAATGCCACTATTGATGGTTTTGAAGTTGCCTTTCAGCACTTTTTTGGTGAAAGCGGCTTTGGTGTGCAAGCAAACTACACCACTGTTAATGGCGACATAGACTTCGATGTAAACGCTGACCCTACTACTACACAATTTGCACTAGTGGGTCTAAGCGATACAGCTAACTTTATAGCAATGTACGAAAACGACGATTTTCAAGCACGTATTGCTTACAACTGGCGTGATAAGTTTTTAAATAGCGCAGCGCGTTATATTAACGAGCCAGGCTTTACTGAAGAATATTATCAAATCGACTTTAATGTTGCGTACAACTACAGCGAAAAACTCTCGTTTTTTGTTGAAGGCATTAACATTACTGAGCAAAACAGCCGCGAACATGGCCGTACGTCAGCACAGTTATGGAACCTACAGCAGCTAGGCGCACGTTACAACATTGGTATGCGTTACAACTTCTAAAGGTAATACAAAGTAAAGCCGTTAGTTTTTACTAGCGGCTTTTTTGTATTTAAAACAGTATTAATGCTAGTTTAATTGTTATCAATTTTAGGGTGTTAAGTCATGACCAAATCAATAACAAAAATAGTCGTTTTAGGTGGTGGCACTGCCGGTTGGCTAAGCGCAGGCTTATTAGCTGCTGAACACCCGCACCTTAGTATCACATTAATCGAGTCGGCAAATGTGCCTATACTAGGCGTGGGCGAAGGCACGTGGCCGTCAATGCGCAACACCCTACAACGTATTGGCATTAAAGAAATTGATTTTATAACCCAGTGCGACGCGTCATTTAAGCAAGGTTCTAAATTTATAAATTGGCGTAACCTCAGCGAGGGAGAAAACTACTACCACCCTTTTATGAATCCACAAGGCTACGAGCACACCAATTTACACGCCAGCTGGCAACGTATTGCACCTGATCAAAAATTTGCCGACGTGGTTAATATGCAAAGCTTTGTATGCCAAGCCGCACTTGCACCAAAACAATTACAAACTCCCGAATATGCAGCGGTCACCAACTATGGCTATCATTTAGATGCGGGTAAATTTGCTGAGTTTTTAAAAAATCACTGCGTTAAAAACCTAAGCGTTACGCATATTACTGACGATGTAACCGAGGTTATTAACGACAAGCATTGCTATATTGCCTCATTAAAAACAAATAATAATGGCGATATAACGGGTGATTTATTTATAGATTGCTCAGGCTCTTGCGCTCGTTTAATTGGGGAGCATTTTAATAGTGAGTTTATAGCGCAAGATCATATTTTATTTAATAACAGCGCTGTTGCGGCGCAAATACCTAACTCACACTCAGATCAACCAATTGCCTCTGCTACGCTATCTACAGCGCAAAGTAACGGCTGGATTTGGGATATAGCCCTGCCAACGCGCCGTGGTACAGGTTATGTATTTAGTAGTAAATATCAAAGTGATGAAAGCGCAACAAATACACTAAAAAGCTATATAGCCAAAAGCACCAGTGAGCAACAAGCTGAGCAGCTTATCTACCGCGTATTAAAATTCAATCCTGGTTACAGGCAAAAATTTTGGATTAAAAACTGTGTTGCCGTGGGTATGTCTGCTGGTTTTTTAGAGCCGCTTGAAGCGTCAGCTCTTGCTATGGTTGAGCTTTCAATTAGCATGATAAGCGAGCAACTTCCGCAAAACCGCACCCACATGAGTCAGCTTGAAACGCGTTTTAATGATCGTTTTAGCACTCGTTGGCAGCGCGTTATTGAGTTTTTAAAACTTCATTATGTGCTAAGCGAGCGCGACGACACTCCTTATTGGCAAGATATTAGTAATTTAAATACCGCGCCCGAGCGCCTGCAAAATTTACTTAAACTTTGGCAATTTCAACCCCCTAGCCGCTTTGATTTTATTGAGAACGAAGAAGTGTTTTCATCAAGCAGTTATCAATACGTTTTATATGGCATGGGCTTTAATACACAAACAGTATCTGCACAAAATACATTTAACGACCCACGTGCTGGGGATTACTATTATCAGCAAAATCGCGAAAAAATAGCGCAGTGCTTAAATGGACTGCCAAGTAATCGCGCGCTTTTAAATCACCTTTTATCAAATAATGGGCAGCCACATAATGACTAAAACAAACGCTGTTAAAAACGTAGTAATTGCTGGGGGCGGCACTGCAGGTTGGATGGCCGCAGCGGCACTTGCCAAATTAGTTGGCAACAATATAAACATAACCCTTGTTGAATCTGACGATATTGGCACCGTGGGCGTTGGCGAGGCAACAATTCCGCCAATTCGTACATTTCATAAATTGCTAGGTATAAACGAGCAAGCATTTATGAAAGCGACCCAAGCCAGTTTTAAATTAGGTATTAGCTTTGAAAACTGGGGCGATGAAAACACCCATTATATTCACTCGTTTGGCGCTACCGGTAAAGAATGCTGGGCGGGTGAATTTCATCACTTTTGGCTGCAAGGTAAAGCACTTGGAATAAACAACCCATTTGGCGATTACTGTTACGAACTACAAGCCGCCAAAGCGGGTAAATTTGCGTTTAATCAGCAAAACCCCATTAACTATGCTTACCATATGGATGCCACGCGTTACGCGCAGTTTTTACGTGAATTTTCAGAGCCACTAGGTGTAAAACGCATTGAAGGTAAAATACAAAAAGTAATAAAAAATACTAAAAAAGGCCATATAGAATCATTGATTTTAAATAATGGCGAGCACATTAACGGCGACTTTTTTATTGATTGCACCGGCTTTAGAGGCTTATTAATAGAGCAAGCATTGCATACGGGCTACGAAGACTGGTCGCATTTACTACCGTGTAACAGCGCCATTGCGGTGCAAACAAAATCAACCAACGAGACCGTATTGCCACTTACCCGATCTATTGCCCATAAAAGCGGCTGGCAATGGCGTATACCGCTGCAAAACCGTGTAGGCAACGGATTAGTTTATTGCAGCCAATATATGGATGACGAACAAGCCAAAGCGCTATTATTAAATAATATTGAAGGTGAGCCGCTTACAGAGCCCCGTATTATTAAATTTAAAACAGGGCGTCGCTTAAAAGGGTGGAACAAAAACTGCCTAGCGCTTGGCCTTGCTAGCGGTTTTGTAGAGCCACTTGAGTCCACCAGCATTCACTTAATTATGTCGGGTATTATTCGCTTTATGCGTTTATTTCCGTTTAATGGCATTACCAATCACGCCATTGACGAATACAACAAACAACTTAAAAGCGAAATTGAAAATATTCGCGACTTTATTGTGCTGCACTACAAAGTAACTAATCGCGATGACAGTGAGTTTTGGCAACACTGTAGTGCCATGGAGGTGCCAAAAACACTTCAGCACAAAATTGATTTGTTTAAGCAAACTGGCCGTGTATTTTTAGACGATGGCGATATTTTTAGAGTCGATTCGTGGGTGCAAGTTATGCTTGGTCAAGGTATTGAGCCTAATCAACATCACTTAATAGCCAGCATGATGAGCGATGAAGAACTCACCCGTTTTTTACACGGTATTAAGCAACAAATAGAGCAACGCGTAAGCCAATTACCACCTCATCATGAGTTTTTAAAGCAGTATTGCCCAGCATAAATATTTTTTATAAAAAAAGCCCTTTAAAAAGGGCTTTGAGACAACACACAATAAACTTAACTTATAAACACTCTACTACTCACACTTTATTTTTGCTGTTTTAGCGCTTTGTGGTTCAAAGCTAATATCTGTAACTGAAACGTTAAGATCTCCTGCCGTTTTAATAATAAAAGGGCTGGTTACTCTGGCAAAATCAACGCCCTTTTTAGTAAAACACGTTAAATCTATACTCATAGTTTGCCATGTATTTAAAGTAGCATTTTTAAGCTCATTGGTAATATCAAGCTCGCCACCACAGCCTTGTTCGCATTTCATTGCAAGGTATGTCTGTGAGCTAGGTATTTGGTTTACTTTATAGCTAAAGCTAAGGGCCGAATTTGCTTCAATGTAGGCCACTTTGTCTTCGGTAAAGTTACTATTAATTTCGATGTAGCTGGCTGCAGTACCATCAAAATTAAACTGCATCGCATCTTCTTGAATCGCTTTGTCTTCAGTGCGATAAGTAATGCCGCCGAGCTTTACACTGTTACTTGCTACTTGGTGCTGCTCGCTGTTTGAATTTAAAAACAAACGCCACGGTGTTTTAAAACTGCCATTAAATATAGATAGCGGCGCAAGGTTACTAATATCAACACCTGAGTCTTCATTTAGATTATTGGCAAGCGTACTTTCATCTTTATACGTTAAGCCAAAGCCATAGGGTAATAGTGGTGAGTAATCAGCATCGCCCTTATTTACTGCGGTTTGCAGTGGCGATTTAGGCCACGAGAACGACAATTTACCTTTAAAGTTGTGCTGTACCTGCCCACTTACATCCGCTAATAAAACATCTGCAATGCCTTGTCCTTCAGTGCCAGGAAGCCATGCTGCTACAAATGCATCCGACGCGTTTAGTTCGCTGTTAACCCACATTGGTCTGCCCGATATAAACACCGATACCACCGCAATACCTTGCTGCTTTAATGTTTTTAATATTTTAAGAGAACGTTTATTGTTACGTTCAAACTCAAGGTTGTCTTTATCGCCATGCCCCTCTGCGTATGGTTCTTCGCCAAATACAACAATGGCTACATCGGGTTTGGTATTAAATTCACCCGTTGGGCTTAAAATAGCGTTACCGCCAGCAGCCTCTATTTGCGTTTTTAGCCCCGCATAAATAGACGTTGCTCCAGGAAAATCTGCATTTTGATTATTAGTGCCCTGCCACGTAATACTCCAGCCACCCGATTGCTTGCCTATGTTATCGGCCGCATCGCCTGCAATCAGTATGTTACTAGACGGGTTAAGCGGTAATAAATGGTTGTTGTTTTTAAGTAGTACTAACGACTCTTGCACCGCTTGACGGGCAATATCGCGATGTGCAGGCGCACCTATTAGTTCTAACTTACCTGAATATTTTCGATTTGCAGGGCTTGGTTTATCAAATAAACCCGCGCGTAATTTAACGCGTAAAATACGTGCTACGGCGTCATCTATTCTCGCCATTGTTATTGCGCCCGCTTTTACTTGTTTAATTGTATTTTCATAAAGCGGCTTCCAGGCACCCGTTGGCACCATAAAAATATCAAGCCCTGCATTAACAGCTTGCGGGCAACTTTCATTTGTACAGCCGGCAACTTGCCCGTGCCCGTTCCAATCGCCTACAACAAAGCCATCAAAACCCATTTTTGTTTTTAGTACATCTGTAAGTAGATATTTATTACCGTGATTCTTTTTGCCATTCCAGCTATTAAACGATGCCATAACCGACTGGCTACCCGCTGTTAGGCCGCCAATATAACCTTGCGCATGAATGTTATATAACGTCTCTTCGCTATCAATGTTGTCACCCTGATCGTCACCATCTACCGTGCCGCCATCGCCTAAAAAGTGCTTAACGGTACTAATTACGCGTTTATCACTTAAAAAGTCCTCATCGGCTCTGCCTTGCAATCCGTTTACAATTGCGGCTGAATACTCACGTACAATTGCAGGGTCTTCTGAGTAGCCTTCGTACGTTCGGCCCCATCGGTCGTCGCGCACAACCGCAACAGTCGGTGCAAACACCCAGTCTATGCCTGTTGCCATTACCTCTATTGCAGTAGCTGCTGCAATGCGCTCAATTAATGCGGGGTTATTAGCAGCACCTAAGCCAATATTGTGCGGAAATAACGTAGCGCCAATCACATTATTATGACCATGTACCGCATCAGTACCCCACATAGTTGGAATTTTACTGCCATCAATTGAGTCATCAACCGATGCCTGATACATACTCTCAGCAAGCTTTATCCAATCGGCAGGCGTTGCATGTTTATTCGCACTCGGAAAAGAGCCACCGCCATTTAAATAAGAACCAAAACCATATTTGCGCATGTCTGCAGCGGTTATATCGCGGATTTCAGGTTGGATCATCTGCGCTACTTTTTGCTCAAGCGTCATTGTTTTTAAATACTGAGCAATTGTTTTTTCAATTTCAGGCGTTTTTACTACCTTACTTTTAAGCGTTGGCCAAAGTGATAAATCACCTTGCTCATGCTCAGCATTTTTGGCTACCGCGCTTTGGTTATTATCAACGTTAGCTTCTTGTTTATTACACGCACTTAAAACGCATAATCCGCCTATTAAAATAGGCAGCATTCGTAACCTGTTAGTGTTTAAGCTTTTTTTCATTTTTATAGCCCTGTGTTGTGTCAGTGTGTTTTTGTGCAGCGCCTATTTGTTATTTAAATTTAACTATTGACCTACTTAGCAATAGCCACTAACCTAAATATGGAAGCGCTTCCTTAAAGTTATTAAATACCATCCTTAGTGATTAATCAAATTAAATATGGAAGCGCTTCCATCAATGCAATTTATAAACTATAAATAAAAGCAAAATTTACTACAAAGAAGCAGAGGTTTTCTCTTAATGAAACAATTATCTTTACCTAGTGGCTCACCACTTTTAGCCAAAAACTTTACTTATGGTGTAGCTACGGCCTCATTTCAAATTGAAGGCGGCGCAGCTGATCGCTTGCCATGTATTTGGGATACCTTTTGCAGTAAAGAAGGCAAAATAGTCGATAATTCAAATGGCGATATAGCTTGCGAGCACTACACTCGCTGGAAAGACGATATAGACCTAATAGAGTCATTAGGCGTAGACGCTTACAGACTTTCTATTTCTTGGCCACGCGTAATGACTAAAAGCGGTCACTTAAACCCTACCGGCGTTAAGTTTTATACCGATATTTTAGATGAGCTAAAACGCCGTAACATTAAAGCTTTTGTAACGCTTTACCACTGGGATTTACCACAACACATTGAAGACGAAGGTGGTTGGCTAAACCGTAACACCGCTTACGAATTTGCCCATTACACAGATTTAATTACCCAAGCTTTTGGTGAACGCGTGCACTCGTACGCCACTTTAAACGAACCATTTTGCAGCTCATTCTTAGGTTACGAAATTGGCGTACATGCTCCGGGTATTGTAGGTCGTGAATTTGGTCGTAAAGCCGCGCACCACTTATTACTGGGTCACGGTTTGGCTATGCAAGTACTTGCTAAAA
This sequence comes from Pseudoalteromonas sp. SWN29, assembly GCF_015864465.1. NCBI lineage: Bacteria > Pseudomonadati > Pseudomonadota > Gammaproteobacteria > Alteromonadales > Pseudoalteromonadaceae > Pseudoalteromonas > Pseudoalteromonas sp. SWN29. Next base: position 34,499 of record NZ_JADYXE010000041.1, on the reverse strand, counting down.
ATAGCCCAAATACGCTTAACGGTATTGTGCTTAACTTTACACCTTGTTACTCAGTTACCCAAAGCGAAGACGATTTAAAAGCCACTGCATTTGCTGATGACTACATAAACCAATGGTATATGCAGCCTGTAATGCAAGGTAAGTACCCAGATATAATTTCGCAATTACCTAAAGCCCACCGCCCTGATATTTTAGAAGGCGACATGGAAATAATTGCTCAACCACTAGATTACCTAGGAGTTAACTTTTATACCCGCATGCATTATCAAGCAAGCGAAACCGACTTTTATCACGAACTGCCACATAAAGCGCCAATGACCGATATAGGTTGGGAAATTTATCCTAAAGCGCTTACAGAATTACTTGTATCGTTAAACGAAAAATACACTCTACCGCCTATTTATATTACCGAAAACGGTGCAGCCACGGCTGACGAATTTAAAGACGGTGAAGTAAAAGACAACGATCGTATTGAATACTACCACGAGCATTTAAATGCCCTGCATAACGCAGCCGAGCAAGGCGTAAAAGTAGATGGTTACTTTGCGTGGAGCCTAATGGATAACTTTGAATGGGCAGAAGGATATTTAAAACGCTTTGGCATAGTACACGTAGACTACAACACACAAAAACGAACTGTTAAAGCCAGTGGTAAAGCGTACACTAAACTCATAACAAGCCGATAAATTATCGGCTTATAACAATAAGAACACACACTGTGAACAAACTCCCTTTATACGAAAAAGTCGGTTACGCCATGGGCGATGCTGGCGCTAACTTAGTATGGCGCGGCGCGCTTGCTTATTTAGCGGTGTTTTACACCGATACATTTGGCATATCGGCCGCTGCCGCTGCCATGTTATTTTTGGTGGTCAGGCTATCTGATGGCGTAACCGATATTATTATGGGTATGATTGCCGACAGAACGCAGTCGCGCTTTGGTAAATTTCGACCGTGGATACTCTACTCAGCACCGTTTTTGGGCTTGTTTATGGTGCTGTGTTTTACCACACCCGACTTTAGCACCACCAATAAACTTATTTATGCCTACGTAACCTACATAGGTTTAACGCTTGCTTACACCGTAAGTAACGTGCCCTACTCGGCACTTATGGGCGTTATGACACCCGACGATACAGAGCGCACAAAGCTCTCTGGTTTTAGGTTTGCTGGTGCCTTTACTGGTGGTTTATTAGTGATGGGTTTTTTACCTGAGCTAGTGGCATTTTTTGGTGGCGGCGACGATGCCAAAGGCTATCAGCTTACTATGTACTTATTTGCCAGCTTACTTATTATTTTAATGGTTATAACGTTTGCGACCACTAAAGAGCGTGTAACACCGCACGCCTCAAATGAAGGGAATTTAAAATCAGAGTTATTTGATTTAACTAAAAGCCTGCCATTTATAATCCTACCTTTGCTTGCTACCACCTTGTTTTTTTATTACCGCGATTTATACAGTGGCGTATTTTTTGCCCTTGTTATGGCAGCAATGACATACGTTATTAAAAAATTGCTTAATAAAGATAAGCAAAACTTAACGGGTTCACAGCGCGATATGGTTGATCTTCTAACCAACAAACCGTGGCTTGTACTACTGGGTATTGGTTTTTTAACCATGATGTTTAACGGCATAAAATACGGCGTAATTGCTTACTACTTTAAGTACCACGTAGCTAATGAACTCATGGCTGGACAGTATTTTATCGCCTTGTTGGTTGTATCTATATTAGGCGCACTTGCCACAGGTAAACTGGCCGAAATAATGGGTAAACGAAACCTCTTTATTGCATCGTTAATGCTAAGCGGCATACTCACTACCGCTTTTTACTGGGTCCCTAGCGATAACCTGGTTGCTGTATTTACCTTTGGTTGCGCCGCTGAATTTTTTGCTGCAATGATGCCCACCTTATTTTTTAGTATGCTTGGTGATTCAGCCGATTATTCAGAGTGGAAAAACAAACGCCGCGCTACAGGCTTAATTTATTCTGCGGGTACATTTGTGCAAAAAACCGGGGGTGGTTTTGCAGGTGCATTAGTATTAGTGGTACTTGCAGGCTATGGCTATAACGGCATGGATGAGCTAACAATTACGCAAGCTCTACCTGGTATGCAATTACTTATGAGCTGGATACCTGCCGCATTTGCTTTTTTAGGCGCCGCATTGATGCTTATTTACCCACTTACTTCAGCGATGACGCAAAAAATAACAGAAGACTTAGCAATTAGACGCAGTAATGTGTAAATTAACTTTTAATGACCCTTCGCGCTTTATATTTTTATAAAGCGCGAGTAAAAACACATATAAGCTAGGACATCAATGGCGACAATTTATCAAGTATCAGAAATGGCAGGTGTGTCTTTATCAACTGTTTCAAGGGTACTTAACGACAACGACTACGTAAGCAAAAAAACTAAAAAAAAGGTATTAGAAGCAATGAAAGAGCTAGGCTATCAGCCAAGTTCTATTGCTCGCTCTTTAGCCTCTAGTACCACAAACAGCATCGGTATTTTAGTTTCTGAGTTAGATGGTCCGTTTTTTGGTCAAATGATGTCAGCCATTGAAGAGCACCTTCGTATTGCGGGTAAACACGTTATTATTACCCCTGGGCATAGTGACGAGAAAAAAGAAAAAAGCGGCTTTGAATTTTTAATAGGCCGTAATTGCGACGCTATTATTGCCCACGTAGAAGCGGTATCAAATGATTACCTAATTGAGCTGAGTAAAGGTAAAACCCCTATTTACTTAATGAGCCGCTACGTTAAAGAAATTGAAGAAAACTGCATTAGCCTCGACAACGTAATGGGCGGCTACTTAGCCACCAAAGCCATGATCAACAAAGGTCATAAAAACATTGCGTACATAGCAGGCCCGCAGTTTAAAGAAGATGCATCAAATCGTTTAAAAGGCCACAAAAAAGCCCTCGCAGAATACAACCTCACCTTTGACGAAAACTTATATTATGTAGGCGACTTTAAAGAAACCGGCGGCAGTGACGGCTTAAGGCATTTTATTCAAAATAAGGCGCAAATAACCGCCCTTGTATGTGCCAATGACGAAATGGCATCGGGTGCCATGAAATACGCCCGCGAACACGGTTTTAACCTACCAAAAGATTTAGCCATTATTGGGTTCGATAACGTAATTTTTACCAATTACCTCTACCCAACGCTTACTACAATAGATAACCCAGTTCCTGAAATGGGTCGAGCTGCGGCTAACTTAGTACTTAAAGATATTTATAAAAAAAGCGGCATAACAGTAAAGCACGTGTTTCAGCCAAAGCTTGTTTTAAGAGACTCTACACCCGATATTAATTAACTTTAAACCTAATCTAAATCTAATTTAGATCTAAGTTATGTAACTCGTTACGCACCCACTGCGTATCTAAATATTGTTCTACGTGCTGCTGCGCAAACTTTAAAAAGTTACGTGCAGCATGCGATATGTGCCTGTCTGTTCGCATTACAAAAAACTCTATTCAGACATAAATGCTCACATATATAAAACAATATCTACATAAAAACACTACAATAATAAGCATAATAGATCCGATAATTTACCAAAACGATCGTTTTAAAGTTTATTTATATTGTTTAATAAAATATCACTTTACTTATTTTTAATTTGGCACTAAATTCGCGCAAATTTTATTATTAAAGTAACCTCTCAAACTTTAAAACAGTGGTTATTTACCTTCAAGAGTCGATAAACACACATGGCCGAATTAGCCGCCACAAGCACCCCAAACAACCCTTTAGCGCCTGTTATTGGGCTGTCATTTTTTGCTATCGCATCCGGCTTTTTAATGAGCCTTATTCCGCTATCGTTACCGGCTTTTAAGCTTGATGAAAACTTAGCGCCATGGCTTGCGAGCATTTTTTACTTTGGCTTACTTGTTGGCGCTACAACCATTGAACGCGTGGTGGTAAAAATAGGTCATCGCTTCGCTTTTATATTATTTTTAAGCTTATTAATTGTAAGCGTACTGGCACAGCTTGCTATTCCAAATATGGGTAACTGGTTAGCGGCTCGTTTTATTGCAGGTATTGCTGTTGCCGGTGTGTTTGTCGTTGTTGAATCTTGGTTATTAATGACCAACACTGCAAAGTCGCGTGCGAAACGTTTGGGCTTATACATGACCTCACTTTATGGCGGCAGCGCCGTTGGTCAGCTTGCTATAGGGCCGCTTGGCACCGAAGGTTCAACGCCTTATTTATTTGTAGCCTCGTTATTATTTTTAGCTATTTTAGCGCCTTTATTAATAACCAAAGGTCAGCCCGAAAAACAGCATCTTGAAAAACTACCACTAAAAGAAATAAAAACACTAAGCCACCCAGCTATGCTCGGATGCTTAGCGTCAGGCTTATTACTAGGCCCTATTTACGGCTTAATGCCAGTTTATATTTCAGCGCAGACTGATCAAGCTCAGTACACAGGTACACTTATGGCAGTTATTATTTTAGGTGGCATGCTTGTACAGCCGCTTGTGAGTTACTTATCTACTCGGCTTGAAAAAAGCTTATTGATGGGTATGTTTTGTTTAGTAGGTGCAGCCGGTGCTGTGGGTATATTACAAGCAAACACTTTAGCAGGATTAATAGTGAGCTACTTAATACTAGGCGCCTGCAGCTTTGCACTTTACCCAATTGCTATAACGCTTGCGTGCGACTCATTGCCAATGGCAAAAATAGTATCGGCAACTGAGGTTATGCTGCTCAGTTACAGTATTGGTTCGGTATTTGGCCCTATGCTTGCTGCAAATTTATCCGAAGCACCCAACGGTATTGTGTTTTATTTAGCAGGCTGTTTAATCACTACCTGTATTTATATGTTTATTAAAAGCATTAAAAATATTCGCGCAGGTAAAACGCCTGTTGCAGGCTAATTAGTTTTTAATTTATCGTGTGGACTTAAAAAAAACATCTTTTTCCAGCCTTGGCTTTGCGTTGTATAAAGCCATGGCATGGGCACTAACGATAAAATAGAATAATGCACATGAGGCTGTTTTCCTGCGGCATTTCCGGTATCACCCAGCAAGCCAATTTGACTGTTTATGCTTACTACATCACCTGTACTTACAGAGTAGTCATTTAAATGTGCAAAGTAATGCACGCGCCATTTAGGCCCAAGCACCGCAACCACTTTACCACCGCGAGTTAACTCACCTGCAAATATAACAACACCGCTTGTTGAGGCAACTACGGGAGTATTTTTTTTGCCAAAAATATCAATCCCTTTGTGCACACCCGACCTACCCCAAGGCTCGTACCAAAACGTATTGTGGTTCCAATCTTTACTTGTGGCACCTTTTACCGGGATCCTTATTTTTTCGGGGATTAGTAAGCCTATAATTAATAAAGTAGCTATTCCAATTGCAATCCACTTTAGTACTTTCACTTTTCTATCCTTGATATTTAAATAATCAACAATTTACGTATACAGGTAAATTATTAGCCATAATAACTGAACTCATCATGAGTCGTATTTATGGTTTTATTTATGAAGTTTTATTTGAATGAAATACCCGACTAACATGTACTAAGCTGATCAACTTCAAAACAGGTTTTATAAGCAATTGAGCACTGCCCGCTATAAACAACCATGTGCCACTTTCTATTAGTGAGTCATTTAAAAAGAAAAAACTACCAATTAAAAACCACACAGCAATCAAAAAATCGTTAAACGCTCCCAGCGCTTCATATCGTCGCTGAATGGTAATATGCTCTTGCCCTAAATCTAAAATAAACTGCTTACTGTTAGAGTCCATAAATACTGCTCACTCTTTTATTTCATAATTTAAAAAGCCTGTTTTTACAAGCTAAGCCGCGCCATACAATAGCAAAATTTACGCAATAAAAAACGCTGGCCGATGTAAGTCAGCCAACGTTTTTATTATTTGTACAATACTTAACTAATCGTTTATTTTTTCTCTTTTTCTAAACGTTTTTTAAGGCTTAATGCAGCATCAGCGGCTAATAAACGCATAAATTCAGAGCCATTGCTTTGCTCGCCTTGGCTCCCGCCTATTACAATTTCAGGTACTAAACGGCTATTACCTAAGCTCGTAAATAAAGCAGTTTGAATTTTAACTTCTGCTTTTAACGTTTCATCAAATACATACTTAGGATCAAGTGCTGCAGACTTAGCTCTTAAACGAGCCTCAGCTAAAACATCCATACCTAATGCTTCTAAGCGTTGTTGCTTTAAAATCTCTTCTTGCTCTTTTGCAAGCTCGGCTTTTACAGCCACTCGTTGCTGCGCAGAAATAATGGCATTTGCCTTAATTCGTTCAGCATCAATTTGCTCTTTAATTTTCAGCTTTTCAGATTCAGCACGTTGCTTAGCAATTGCTTGTTCACCTAAAGCTACTTCGGTACGTGCTTGTTGCTCAGCTTTTTTAAGGTTTTGACGCGCTAGCGCTTCATCAGCAGCAGCTTGCTTTTGAGCTTCAAGGCGAGCATTTACTTTGCTTTCGTAGTCAATATCAATAATGCTGGCATCGACTACTGTAATACCATAAGCGCCTAAAATAGGTGCATTACGCAGTGTATTACCTTCGTCGTCCATTTTAATATTAATAGTGACACGTTGCTGTTTACTTAAATTACCTAAATCGTCAGATTTATCGCGCTCACCGGTACTAATAATTTGTTCAGTAACAAAAATACCGTTTGTTAATTGATCAGCAAAATCTTGGCTTAATTGGCCATTACCACCAGAGTAATGTTGCTCTACCGACATCATACGCGCCGACGCTTTTACATTTTCAGTGGTTGCACGCATTAATAAATTAGATATTAGCGTTTCTTGTGAACCAAACTCTTCGTGTATTTTAAGTAAACCACGTAAAGCACCCGATTCAGCTGCAGGTACATTGCCTGGTAATCTAAAACGAGAAACACCTCGTGCGCCACCCGTTGTAGTGTCTAAAAATCGAATGGGTATTAGCGGTACAATTGCGCTTGCTGTTGCACCGGCATCGCCCGTAAAGTTAATCGAAATTACTTTTTTATAAGCCGATGTAGTACCAAACGCTTTTAAATAAGGGCCGGCTTGATTTATTACGGTTAAGTTACCTGTAAAAGCTGATTGATGTACTAAACGCTCATCGGCTTCATTCCAAGAAACAACTTGCGATGTAAGCGTTGCAATTACGGCTAATACAACAACAATTGATGACACAACAATTACATTACGACGACCAAATCGGCTCATAAAAGAATCATTTTTTACTGCTGGGACTGCTTTTTCGCTATCCATTTTTATTACTCTCCATGTTTAATTTCTTTTTAACAAAGTAAATGATTTCCTGTTCACTCAAGTGTGCGCAAAAGCTACCAGAGCGATGTAACTCAACAAATGTTTCGAGGATCTCTTTTTTACCTTTAGCTGTTTTATCTTGGTTTTCTTGTGTTTGATTTTTTTCTGTTAGTTGAGTGATTAAATCATCCACTATTGTGTCTTTATCAAATAGTACGTTGTATTCTTTGGATTTTCTTACCCGACTTTTATGTACGTTGCTGTAAATTACATAAAGTGCAACGCATAAAATAATAACAAGTAAACTTAACCCTATAATATAAAAAATCATAAGCTCTACTTAAATTAGTTTAAATACTTAATGAGCAATAACAATTGTAAGCATTGCTTAACAAATGTTAACCCAGTAATTTTACAGTAAACCCGAGTAAAAAACAGATTAAAAATAGAGTTCATCAAGTATATAGTTATAACCGTACGTAAAAGTAAGCTTTTTTAAACAAAAAAATGCCAGTCAGTTATTAACTGACTGGCACTAAGCTAAATATTTATTAAAGTGCTTTTTACATTATTCGCATGGAGCCCAATCAACACCATTTTCACCGCACTCATGCAGCATTGTTCCATCTTCTCGGCGGGTATCTCTAAACCATTGCCCTTCAATTGTCTTTGTAATACGTACGTTGTCTGTGGTTTTGTATTTACGCCAAAAGCTAGCATCAATAGATGTTTCGTCATCAAACTTATAAGGCATAGCAGCGAGTACAGTAACTAAATCTTGAGTTTCTAGATCAGCAGCTTTGTCTTTAACATTTACCCAATCAGATAATGTTTGAAAGTCGGCATTTTCCTCTCTAAAGGCAAAGTCAGTTTGGTAAAACGATCCTGACTCAGTATAGCTAATGCTAAAACCTCGCTCGAACGGTGTATCTAAATTAGCACTAACGCATTCATCTGCTGTTGGAAAGTTAACAGATGGGCTTGTATTATCAACGCTATAAAGCACATTACTTTTCTCAAAACTAACGTTCTCAATGCTAGAGCACCGATAAGTACGATCGGCATTAATGTATACATCGTCTCTAACTCTTAGTTTTCCATTTAACGACTCTTCGCCCCAAGGCGTATCTGTTGAATCCAATCGAGACAAAATAACGTCAATTTTGTCGAGTTCGTCTGTATTTTGAAGCTTTACTTGCTCATAAATAAGCTCAGCGCCCGCAAAAATAACTTTATCGCGGTACCATGCATTTTCAAATCCATACTCTGCATCTTTTGCTGTGTCCTGGTAAATCACTGCTCTTACTTCTTCTGCATCAGGATACTGAGCATCTAGCTCTTGCTTGAATTTATAGGCCGCTTTTAGTCCCTTAACAATTGCTTGTGCTCTGTCGTAAGCGTCGCTGTCGTTAGTAGCGATAAAATCTGAGTAAATTTGCTCTGTCGACAAATTATAATGCGCAACCAAGTTTTGCATAACATTTGTTATTTCGCTTTGAAGGTTTGCAAGTAGCTCAGTATTTTCTTTAAGTGCATCACAACTTAAATTATTGTTACCACTTTTTTGTAATTGAAGGCTCAACTGTTCCCAAATAACGGTTGTTAAAGGGGATATATTTCGAATATCTTCATCAGTCAAAGCCTCAATTGAAGGTGGAAATGACATTTGATACGCTTGCGTTACCTCTCCTAAATCCTCGTCAATTGCGCCAACGGGTACATCTACATACATAGTTGAATACGGCACACACAGCGCCTGCTCTTCTGTAAAATTAAAACTATAATTACCCGATTCTTCAGAGACTACAGAAGGTTCTGTTTGCTCATCAAAAGTACCATCGCCATCAATATCTAGCCATACTATTGCACCAGATACATAGCCATCAATAACCTTACCAGTAAGAGAAATAGTTGTTACTTCTACTGGTTCTACTTTTACAGGATCAGGCTTGGCTACTATTGGTTCTACAACGGCCGCTTTATCACCGCCACCACCACACCCAACAAGGCCTAGCGTAAACGCTAATGAAATAGCTAACTGACTTTTTTTAAAAGACATACAAAGACTTCCTTTTTTGTACTTTAATTATTATTAATCATATTGTTATAAATTGAATTGGTTACTTTAATAACAAATAAGTAATACCAATCTGCTTATATATGGGATCTATTTAACGTTAAGAAAATTACGCTAAACGAGGCAAAGATTTATGCAGGTTGATATAAATTTAAACAACTGAAATTTATTGAATTTTTATGGGGGATGGCAACAAGTTAACATGCCTGTACCTATATCCTTGCATGGAATGTTATATTTAGCCATTACATTTGTTAATTAAATATAACTAAGACCAACTATTGCTGACTAATATGGACTACAGGTACCTAAAATAAAGGGCTTGAGTGATAGGCAGTATTTTGTAAACGAATGTGTATCATACATGGGTTGGTTTAGAGGGCTTCGATGACTATAAAACAATTATATAAGCAAACCATCAGCATTTTTGATTCGCTCTTAAAATTAAAAAGCCACCTAATTAAGGTGGCTTATGTTTATAACATCGTGTTTTTAATGTGCCTGACTATCGTTTTCTTCACGTTTATAAATATACGTTTGTTGAGTTTTAAAGCCAAAACCAATTGGTTGAGCGCCATTTACTAGCTTAACTTTTCCACCTTCAACATTTAAATTTGGTCCAAGTATTTCAATAGCTTTTATCGGCTTATCAGAACCTTTAACCCCAGGGCCTATTAAATAAAACTGACTAACTTGCGTTACATCCGTTTCATCATCCCAATCGCACTTACCATCCGCATCATTATCTGCACACGACGGGCCTTCCCCAAAAAATAGTTTCGGTGTATCTGGTACATCATTACTTGTTGCAAATTTCACATCGTCATAAACCTTCGTTCCGTAATGTAAATGAAAGGCATAAAGCGAACCACCGCCACCCGTTAACGAACATTGGTTTTGAGTTGATGATGAAGATGCAGGCGTAAAGGAAGTAAAGTAAGCAACCCCACCAACGACCGTTGCTGCAGCAAGGGACTTTTCGCCCGTCCCTAATTCGTATCGCCACCCTTTAAATTCGGCTAATTTAACTTCAAGGTTAACAAATTTATCAACGTCATCAAGTGCGTTACCAAATGGGTCTTCATTCATTTTCATTAAATCATCTGGCACTATTGGGGCTGGAAATTCAGTAAATATTTTTGTTAGGGTGTTTTCATCACGGATCATATACAGCTGATCTTGCTCATTAGTAGCAAGTGGGTTTGAACGATTTCCGCTACCTATAACTATTGCGTCATACGGGGTATCTAAACGGGTCGTAATCACCTCACCATCATAATTGGTCTTAGTAACTTTACTAAACAGCGTTCTAGCAACTAACGGTTTATAAAAGAAACGTCTGTCTTGCGACGCTAATGTACTGCCAAGCTCCGCAAGCTTAAAATGAGTAATATCACTTTCATCGTCACTAGGAATATCTACACGCCAAATATTACCGCCAGTATCGGTTGCATAAATTCGGTCGATATACCCGTCGTAATCTGAGTCAAGCGTAGTTACATCTGCTGCAATACTGTGCTCCCCGGTAAAACCATGTTCTTCCGGCGTTAGTGCCCATACCTTTTCGCCAGTTTTAGCATTAACAATGTAAATACCTAGTCCAGTTTCATCAGTCGTTCTAATCGCCTTATCTTTGTTTGTATCGTAGCCTGCGCCAAATATCAGCAGTGGATCCTCACCAAACGCTTTAATATAAGCAATTTGAGGTTTAGACCATGTTTGTGCTAAATATTTAAAGTCTTCAGAGCCACCAACTATTGGCTTATTCCATAATTTTTTCGGTTTATCTGGGTCGCTTATATCCAGGGCGTAGTAATTTTTACCGCCTCTGCGCATGCCTGCAAATGCCCATACTTCATCGTTATCACTTGCTCTAATAACACCATCATTTAAACCTTCGCTGTTTGAGCCTTTATTATTAAAGAACACACTTATAGGCCCATCCATGCCATACACTTTAGTATTTGCAAGATTACTACGTAAAGCCGGAATGTTTTTTAATAAGGCCGCAGGTGTAAAAGCCCACTTTTCTTCAACGGTATTGCCTTTGTCTTCAAACATATGTAAAAAGCCGGCGTTAGTGCCAACAAGTATATAAATACTTCCATCGCCATAATCTATAGATACCGGTTTAGAATGCAAAGGGTCGCCAAAAATATTGCTTCGTTGATCTACTGATGAGTCATCACCATCTTCATTATCAACATCAACCCCTCGTGCCCAGTTAATATCACTCTCCTGTAAAGTTAACCCGATATTAGGAATCAAATCAGGGGCAAGATCGGTAACTGTACTTGTCGCTAAATTTAAAATGGTTTGTACTTTATCAAAAGTAAAATCAATAATACTGCCCGTTTTATCTATGTAGATTTTACGGCTATCAGGGTCTAAAGTTGATAAAAGTAAATTTACGCCACCCTGAGCTACTAAATTCCCATCTGCAGGCTTATTAGTTGGCAGCCAAAAAGTTCGAGCTTTCTCATCAATTAACCCATTTTCATCAAGAGCTATTTTATCAGTTGAATCTACTATATTAGCGCCCGACACTTTAAGCTTTTTTAAATTTCCGCTCCAACGTGCACCTGTTTCTGGATAAAACATTGCAAAGTAAATTGACTCTCGGCTACGTGTTTGGTCAACATTATTACTAGCTACCGTAGGAGATGAAAAACTATCGTTAACTTCACGTATTTTCGATATTGTGTTGTTAAGCGCTTCAGAGAGTTCAGTTGAGGTATCTGCATGTAAGTATTCGCCGCCCCCCAATAAAGCGGTTTTTTCTAATAACTTTTTACCATTTGTACTCATGCCACTACCAAAACCGATAGTAAAAACTCGCCCGGTATCAGCAACCTTTGACGTAGTGTCGTACAAATCCACCTCAACATCTCTTGTACCATGTATTATCTGAGCTAAAGCGGCTAAATAACTATTACTTGTTTTAGTGGGGTTTGAGCCAAAAGTAGATTTGTATAATGCTTCAATATCATCATTTCGGGTGGTATCTTGTGTAGGATCACCATCAGTCATTAATATTAAGCTAATTGAGTTATCACAACGCTCATCGGCCCCTGCTGGCTGCTCAAAAGGAGAAACATATCGAGGTATATCACTACCACTTTGCTCTCTCTCAATAGTAAAATCTCGTTTATTAGTATTTCGCCCATACCAAATTGTTTGCCCCGTCATATATAGGTAAGCTTCCCATAAGGTCTCAGTGATAGGCGTATTCCCGCCAGCAGGCAACTTTTCTATTTGACCCAATATTTTATCATGTGAGGAGCCTAGGCCAGCCATAACATAGCCACCATCATTGCCATTGAAACGCATCAAACCAAAATCAATCGAGCTATTATCATTTACTAATTGAGTCATTGCGCTTTTACCAGCATCAATTTTTTTAGGACCACCATTAGGTAATTTTCCACCCATACTTCCTGATGTATCAAAAATAATAAGTACGCGAGGGTTTTCGTCTGTTTTAACATTATGGTTTACGTATAGCTCTATATCTTCGGCAAATACAGAAAGGCTAATACTCACCCCGAATAACAAGGCAGCTATTTTTTTTAGTTTGAATTGCATTTTTAAATCCCTTTATTTGCGCTTTTTATTTTTATCGCGCAAGTTAATAACTACTCTATTCCCTGTTTAATTTTTAGTAATATGGAGGTGGGACTAAAAATTAAAACCAAGATAATATCTAGCTATTTATCACAAAACAGTGATTAGCATCAACGTGTCGTCAATGCTATAAAATATATATTACTTCGATTTTAAATAAAAACAGATTAAAGTCAAAGACATTAGGCTTTATTATCAATTAAAAACAACGACTTAAATAAAACAATCCCGTTTTTCTGCACAGTTGAATCACGTTACAAAGTAATATTTTTACCTATGTTTCTATATTTATAGATCTATGTTTTAGGTAACAAGTACTTACCAATATAAATTAATAACGTAAGGCTATAAAAATCACTCTTAAGAGCACTATTATTCAGTAAAGCTGTTTTATTAAAAGGAGTGTATTTAATAGATAACTACGGTCATTTAAACGCAAAAAAGCCCATATTAGGTGCTACCTAATATGGGCTTTTGTACTCTTGCTAAATTATAAGTGCTTTATACAAGCATTCTTATAAAGATAACTCTTTTTTAGCACGAGTTAAGTTATGCGTTACAAGTGAGTTTTTAGAAATTTGAACTGCTTCATATAAATCAGAAATACCAGCAGTGTCTTTTTGTGATTTTATACGCGCTACACCACGGTTACTTAATGCAAACGATGTAAGTTCACGTACTTTTAAACGCGGACCATGGCTTTGCTTAAGCAGTGCAATTGCTTGTGTACAAATAGCTTCTGCTTCTTCGTAGTTTTTTGACTCAACATTTAGTGCACAGCTATTAAACGATTTTTCAAATGCAGGGGCTGCTGTTACTGAGTCTTCAATAACCATTAATTTATAATCACCTTGATTAGCCATTGCAGCAGCTGAGCAAGTTAATAATGAGCCAAGAGCGATGGTTTTTAAAAGTGTAAATTTCATGATTATATTCCTAATTAGTTAAGCCGTGCTTGTTGCCGACAACTGAACTTTAGTGAATTAACACAACCCCGACAAACGATTAAAACAAACCTAATAAGTGAAGAAAATTAACCTATAGACCTTAGTCTAATACAACTGGGATTTTTCTATATATTAAAGGGAGTTACGCACTTAGCTACGTGTCTAAAATCGCTACTTTGCATTTTAAAATACATATAATTATTTAGTCAGTTTTATTTTAAGCACCTTGCTTTGGCATAGCTGAATAACAATCAAACAAATTTACACATTTAATTACATGCAATACTAAGTCATGTATTTATAATTACGGCTCTGATAACTTTTCATTATTAATGGGTTAACCTTTTTGAAATATACACTCCCCCTTTTTGTTTTATTAAGCACGCTTTTATCATTTAGCCAAAATGCTAACGCGAGGCTTTTGCTCGGTAACAACATGCCTAACACCGGTATGTTTATAAAGTCGGAATTTAATGGTGATAGCAGCATTACATCGGCGGGTGTAGAAATGATGGTAAAACAAAATAACAGTCACTTTGGTGTTATTTTTACAAGCGCAATTGGCGCGGCAGTAATCGATAATAAACAAGGCGAGCAAGAAGAGTTTATTACCTGGGATAATGGAATGAAGCTTGGTTACTTTAATGATTTTTTTATATACGCCGAGCTTGGCTTAGATCTGTTTGAACTTGCCTTTAAAAACGATAGAGGCGATAACACATACCAAATAGATAAATCGAACAACGATATAGACGGCTACGCAGGTATAGGTGCGGGTTATCACTTTAAGGCATTTAAAATAGAAGTATATACCCGAGCACGCCAAATAGATGGCGACTACTGGGAAGCACAAGAACATATTTACAGCGGTGTACAACTCAGCTTTACGTTTTAAATAACTTTATAATATTAGTTCATATTTTTTATTGCCCTTTTATTGTTATAAGAAAGCAATAAAGCCTGTGAAATACGGACATTTCACAGGCTTTATAAAAACTTATAGTTAACTCGGTTTATAGTTAATCTATTTATATTTAACGAATGCTTTTAGCAACCTTACCAATACTTAAACCTTGCACCAAAATAGAAAACACCACTACAGCATAAGTCAGTGCCAATAAAATATCGCGTTCAGTGCCATCGGGTAATTGCAGTACCAGCGCTACCGAAATACCACCGCGCAAACCGCCCCAGGTTAATACTTTCCACGCGCCTGAAGGTA
This sequence comes from Pseudoalteromonas sp. SWN29, assembly GCF_015864465.1. Lineage (NCBI taxonomy): Bacteria > Pseudomonadati > Pseudomonadota > Gammaproteobacteria > Alteromonadales > Pseudoalteromonadaceae > Pseudoalteromonas > Pseudoalteromonas sp. SWN29. Next base: position 19,365 of record NZ_JADYXE010000041.1, on the reverse strand, counting down.
GCTCAAGCTGTTTACCAAAAGTAGTTGTAGTTATACCAACAACCATAAGACGTGCTAGCAACGCAATAATAATAGTTAAACCGGCCGCTATAAATAAGTTACCTGAGTAGGCAATCATCACAACTTCAAGCCCGATTAAAACAAACAAAATAGCATTTAAAATTTCGTCAATCAGTTCCCAAAACAAATCAACATACTGACGTGTTTTGTCGCTCATGGCCCAGCTTCGGCCGTGGTTACCCACCATTAAGCCCATCATTACCATTGCAAGTGGACCCGACAAATGCCAATGGCTTGCAAGCGCGTAACCACCAATAACACCGGCTAGTGTAAGTAATACTTCTTCTTGATAGCTATCAATGCTTTTAAGTAAGTAATATAAAATACCGCCCAGCACCAAACCAAAAACAATACCGCCACCCGCTTCAACGGCAAGTGTATGCGCCACATAATACGTTGTAGGAATATCGCCACTGGATAAAATACCCAGTAAAAGCACAAAAATCACCACGCCAATACCATCGTTAAATAACGACTCACCCGCTATAACAGTTTCAATACTTTTTGGTGCACCCGCCGATTGTAAAATACCCATAACCGCAATCGGATCGGTCGGCGATATTAGCGAGCCAAATAATAAACACCAAATAAACGACAAGTTAAACCCAAGTAAAGGCATTACAAAATAAAGCGCGGCAGCAATAATAACGGTCGATAACAGCGTACCCACACAAGCCAAAATACCAATCGGCAATTTATAGCGCCTTAAATCGCTAACATTTACATGTAACGCCCCAGCGAAAAGCAGCATAGAGAGCATGCCATCAAGCAAAACTTCAGTAAAATCTAACTGATCGAGTAAACTTACTTCGTAATCTATTACTTCATCAAATCCTAAAAAGCCTAAAAATATAGCGCCAATAGATAAAAGCATTGAAATAACCATCACGCCAATGGTGGTTGGTAAACCAATAAAGCGATGGTTCACATAACTTAGTAGCGCAGTAATCGATAAAAATATAGCGCTTATTTCAAGCACCGTTAGGCTGGTTGCAGATACCATGATTTAGTCTCAGTAAATATGTAGTTGCACCTCGCTCAAGCAAGGCAGAGGAATGTTTTTGTGTTTAGTATTATATTAAGTTTTGTACTAAATTTTGTATTAGTGCTTTTTACAGGGCTAATTTTTTGTATAAATAGCGACAACAAGTGTACCTAAAATACTGATGTACCGCATTATTATTTCTTAAAGTCAGTTTATACCAAAACAAAATACACAAAAAAGCCCATGTTAAGAATTAACCTAACATGGGCTTTTTTACTCTCGCTATTTTATATCATGCTTCAGTAAGCACTTTATAAAGACGTTTATAAAGTGCTTATAAAGAAAGCTCTTCTTTAGCGCGAGTTAAGTTATGCGATACCATTGTACTTGTAGACATTTGGTTTGCTTCGTATAAATCAGCAAGGCCAGCAGTGTCGTTATTCGCTTTTAAACGTGCAACACCACGGTTGCTTAGTGCGAATGACGTAAGTTGGCGTACTTTAAACTTAGGGCCATCTGCGTCTTTTAAAAGTGCGATTGCTTTAGTACAAATTGCTTCAGCTTCAGTATAATTTTTTGACTTAACATTCAGTGCACAGCTGTTAAATGATTGCTCAAGTGGCTGTGGCGCTGTTGCAGTTTCAATAACCATTAATTTGTAATCACTTTGCTCAGCCATTGCAGCAGCTGAACATGTAAGTAGTGAGCTAAGAGCGATAGTTTTGATAAGAGTAAGTTTCATGGTCGTAGTCCTGTTGGTTAAGTCGTACTTGTTGCCGACAACTGAACTTTAGAGAATTAACACAAAACCGACAAACGATTAAAACAAACCTAATAAGTGAATAAATCTAATCTATAGACTTTAGTCTAATGCCAAACTACTAATTTACGGGGATTGGTATTTATATAATCAGCAACCAAACCCACACCTTATTTAGTACGCTCTAGCAACTTAACTACTTGGGCTACAACCATTTCTGGCTCATCATTTTGTGGGTAGTGATAGCTTTTATTTGTTATTACTATTTCACCTTGAGGAAATGCATTAGCCCACTTTGAATGTAAGTCGCCCCACATTTCACGCGCTTTGTTGGTAAAAAATAATACCGATGGACTTTTATATTTTTTAACTGAGGCTATAACAGTCACTGGTATATCAGCAATTTGTGGATAATCAGGCAGTGGACGTTTAGGCATTATTTAGGTGAGTTGCAATAAATCTGTATACGAATAAAAGTTTTCAAAAATACCACTTCCCATAAAAAAACCCAGACTGGTTAGCTCTGGGTTTCAATTGAATTATTTAGATCAGCTATATGCGCGTATCACACACCTTCAAAATCATTAAGTTTAGTTTCATTTACTTTCATTGTCTTATCACCTTCAACTATTGATTATATCAAAGTACTTATCTTATTCTTATTATATAACATATTCAGTTATCCATACAAAGGTTTTTCGTATAACCTCCCTCTAAAAAAATTTGGTACTCAACCTGATCTTGTGGCGTTGCAATCCCATTATGTAATTCAATAAACTCACCATTTTCAAATTTTTTGATTTCTCCTTGAAACAAAAGTTCTAAATTTTTACCTGTATTGTTTTTTAAAGATAAAACAAAATTCTCTGTAAATCGCCCAACCCGAGCGGTCTGAGGAACAAGAAAATTATTCCACGTCCAAGTATTAATGTCCAAAATTAAATTATCATTTGGCCGTATCTCAACATTAAAAGGAAATTCAAAGCTTTTTTTATCTAATGATATAGGTTTATCTATTAAATTTTTACATTCATCCGGCGTTTGATGATTTGCTATTGTCCGTATTCGCTTGATTTGCCCCCAATGATTATTACCAAAATCACAAATTTCACTTTTATCTAATCGCTGTTTTACCTTAAGAGAATCTTGGAAAGCAATATTATTATGTAGATTTAATAAATGATATTCCTGATCGGTAGACATACGAAATGCTTTGTACTCTTCAGAATATTCATCCAAAGAGACTTGAATTGTAGTTTTTGGGCTAATACATGCAAGTTTATTTATACTAGATTTACAATACTCCTTTCCTTTATCCGACTGATTAACTCGAGGAAAAAGATAATATAATTTGGTTTCAAAATCCTCATATTCTGGTCTAGAAATTGAAAGTAAGAATGCTATGACACCTGAGCATATAAAAAATAAGACGCTTTCAAGAGCAGAAGCAATGAATGAAACTATAAAGTCACTCGCCTCTCCAGTACTCTGAAAAATCCCTAAATCTACACCTGATAGCCAAAATTTATAGTGAATTGCTATACCAGCTATAAAAATTGAATATATTAATAAGCCTAAAAATACATATTTTAATATCTTTGTTAAATAAGGAGGTATATTTTTCTTGTAAGGAGGTCTCTTATTCATGTGATAATCAAACCATTATGGTGGCAGGTTGAATTGCCTAGTGCTTAATGTAATTATTCTATAGTAACTGCTAAACCATATTAATACCATAAGCCCTAGCCTAAGTTAAAAGCTTTCACCGTAAATACAACCAGCCATATATCTAAGTACTTCTTATAGCAAAACCTATAAACTCCCTCGCCCATATGCCATAATCTAAATAATTCATTATTTTAGTAACTTGGCGCGCATTTAGGCGCTTTTAAGTTAACTACTCAGGGTTTTCAGCATGGCATATCAAGAGCAAAATCAAGCAACAATCTACTGGTACGACTTTGAGACTTGGGGGGCAACCCCCCAGAAGGATAAGCCGAGCCAGTTTGCGGGCCTTCGTACAGACCTTGATTTAAATATAATTGGCGAGCCGCTTATTGAATATTGTAAGCCGCAAGCAGATTACTTACCTCACCCTGAAGCGTGTTTAATTACAGGCATCACCCCTCAAGTTGCGATGAAAAAAGGCTTAGTTGAGGCTGAGTTTATAGCAAAAATTCATGCCGAATTTAGTGTGCCAAACACCTGTGTTGCCGGTTATAACAGTATTCGGTTTGATGACGAAGTAAGCCGCTATAGTTTTTACCGTAATTTTTACGACCCGTACGAGCGCGAATACAAAAATAATAATAGCCGATGGGATATTATTGATTTAGTACGTGCTTGTTATGCACTGCGACCTGAAGGGATTGAATGGCCGTTAAAAGAAGACGGCAGCCCAAGCTTTAAGCTAGAGCATTTAACGGTAGCCAATGGTATTGAACACGCCGCTGCGCACGATGCGCTAAGCGATGTAACCGCCACTATTGCACTAGCTAAACTAATAAAAGAAAAACAGCCAAAGCTGTATAACTTCTTTTTTGGTTTGCGTGGCAAAAAAGCCCTTGCTGAATTGGTTGATGTTTTTAATATGACGCCGCTGGTGCATACCACGTCGCGCATACCTGCAACGCAAGGCTGTACCAGCTGGGTTGCACCAATGAGTTTTCATCCGGTAAATAAAAACGCGGTTATTTGTTTTGATTTAACTCAAAGCCCGCAAGTACTTATTGATTTAAATGTTGAAGAGTTACGCAAACGTTTATACACCAAACGCTTAGATTTGGCCGAGGGCGATTTACCCGTTGGCTTAAAACTGGTGCATTTAAACAAGTGCCCTATTTTAGCGCCTGCTAAAACGTTATTGCCTGAAAACGCCGCTCGTTTGGGGATTGACCGCGAACAGTGCTTAGCTAACTTAGCTATTTTAAAAGCCAATACCGACCTTCGCGATAAAGTAACGGAAGTGTTTAACGAGCAAGGCGATTACAGCGCAACTACTAACGTTGACTACTTACTTTACGATGGGTTTACAAGCCATGCCGACAAAGCTAAATTTGCGATTATTCGTGATGCTAAGCCAGATGATCTGGCTGGGTTGAATTTAGATTTTGAAGATAAAAAGTTTAATACGTTATTGTTTAGATACCGCGCTCGTAATTGGCCTGAAACACTAAACCAACAAGAGCTTGATCAATGGCGTCAATATTGCCAAAACAAGTTAATGCACGGTGAAGATCAACCATCAATTAATGCGCAAGATTTTATGATCACCCTTGAAAACCTAGCGCATGAACATGACGACAGCGAAAAAAACCTTACAATTTTAAAGGCGTTGTATAACTACGCTCAAAGCATGTAATTTGGTTTAGGTTTGTTTAGATTAGTTAGTATGTATAACACATGAAAAACGCGACGTTTTAGTAATAAAGCGTCGCGTTTTTTGTTTGAATTTTTATGGGCTTTGCCCATCACGCAAGCAAGCTTGGCGTCTACAAAATAGGCGTAAATTTATACCCCCGCGATAGACGTAGAGCTTGCTCACGTGAAAAGCGCAGCTTTTAATTTTTAACATGTGCAAAGCTGTTACTTTTTATGTAGCGCTTCAATGCGTGCTAGTAAGCTTGAGGTGTCGTATCTGCCGCCGCCAAGTGCTTGTACATCGGCGTAATATTGATCGACCGTTGCGGTCATTGGTAGTGTAGCGCCGTTGTTTTTAGCTTCATCGAGTGCAATGCCTAAATCTTTACGCATCCAATCTACGGCAAAACCAAACTCATATTCGCCCGCCCACATTGTTTTGTAGCGGTTTTCCATTTGCCACGAACCGGCTGCACCTTTAGAAATAGTCTCAATTACTTTTTCACCATCAAGCCCAGCTTGCTTGGCAAAATGTAAGCCTTCGGCTAAACCTTGTACTGCGCCAGCAATACAAATTTGATTAACCATTTTACAAAGTTGTCCCGAGCCAACGCCGCCTAACAGTTGGCTAAAACGACTAAACGCCGCCATAACTGGTTGCACTTTAGCAAATACAGCTTCACTACCACCTGCCATTACCGTTAATACGCCGTTTTCGGCGCCAGCTTGTCCGCCCGATACAGGCGCATCTATAAAGTCGATATTTTGTAGAGCCGCTTTTGCAGCCACTTCGCGGGCTACTTCAGCAGAGGTTGTTGTGTGATCAACCAAAACAGTGTGCGGCAACATGCCTGCTAATACACCATCGTCGCCATAGACCACTGAGCGTAAATCGTCATCGTTACCAACACACATAAATACGATGTCGGCATTGCTAGCAGCTTCGCGCGGGGTTGGTGCAAAGCTTCCTGAATGTTCTGCAGCCCACGTTTGTGCTTTAGCTTGTGTGCGGTTATAAACGCATACGCTGTGCCCTGCTTTTGCTAAATGCCCCGCCATTGGGTAACCCATTACGCCTAAACCTATAAATGCGACTTTCATTGACATAAAAATGACCTATTAAACTGATAACTTAGAAACTAGACCTCGATTATGTCAACCGGTCGATAAAAAAGCGAATGAAAGTCTTTATAAAATTTCCTTAGCAGGAAAGGTAAGTAGGTAACCTATGGACAGTATTTATCAATTTAATGCACCACTTTTTAACAGCGAAAATTTTTCTCTTAGTCAGTTACAGGGCAAAACCGTACTTATTGTTAATACAGCGAGTAAGTGTAATTTTTCGGTGCAATTAAATGCGCTCGAAAAGCTCTATCAGCAATACAAAGGCCATGGTTTTACTGTACTTGCATTTCCGTGTAACCAGTTTGGCCAAAATGAGCCGCTTGATAATTTAGCCATTAAAGACTTTTACCAAGATCAATTTAATACCTCGTTTGAGGTATTTGGTAAGGTAATGGTAAACGGGCCAGAGACGCACCCGTTATTTAATTATTTAAAGTCGCATACGCGGGGTATTTCGCAAAACCGTGCTATTAAGTGGAATTTCACTAAGTTTTTAATTAACTCACAAGGGCAACTTGTTGCACGTTATGCACCGCGCACTAAGCCCGAAACACTTAAACAAGTAATAGAAAGCAACCTACTGCAAGCCGCAAAGTTAAGCACAGCTAAAGATGGTAAAAAGGTATCTTCAAAAATACCTTTGTTTACCTCAAGTAAGGCTCCGCTTAAGGCTTAATTTAAATCAATAAAATGCGTACTACTAAAGCACAGGTTTATAAAGTAGTTTATTGTATTAGTAATAAATAATACTCCTTAAGCGTCGAGGCTATTACCATGAACATTGCTTTTTTTAGTACTCAAAAGTACGAACTGCCTTTTTTTGAACAAAGTACACGCGATCAGCGTGATATAAAAATAACGTATTTTGAGCAAGCCCTGAGCGAACAAACCGCTATTTTAGCAAACGGGTTTGATGCCATATGCGTGTTTGTTAACGACACCGTAAACGCCGCTGTTATTGAGCAACTGGCAAGCCAAGGCATAAACACTATTTTGCTGCGTTGTGCAGGGTTTAATAACGTTGATTTACCTGCAGCAAAAGCACATAAATTAAAGGTATTACGCGTACCAGCATACAGCCCAGAAGCAGTAGCTGAGCACTGCATAGCACTTATGCTAACGCTTAGCCGTAAAACCCATAAAGCGTATAACCGCGTTCGCGAAGATAATTTTGATTTAAACGGATTACTCGGTTTTAACTTGCACAATAAAACCGTGGGTATTGTGGGCTGCGGTAAAATTGGCCTTGCGCTGTGTAACATTTTAAATGGCTTTGGCGCTAAAGTATTAGTGTGCGACCCCTACGCACAACCTGGCAATTATACTATTACCGATATAAACACCTTGCTTAGCCAAAGCGATGTGATCTCTTTACATTGCCCACTTACCGAGCAAACTCATCATTTAATAAATGACGAGGCATTTAGTAAAATGAAAACCGGCGTTATGCTTATTAACACTTCTCGTGGCGCACTGCTTAACAGCAAAGCGTGTATTAATGCGCTTAAAACTAAAAAATTAGGCTACTTAGGGCTCGACGTTTACGAGCAAGAGTCGGAGCTGTTTTTTAAAAATCATAGCGACGAAATAAATCAAGACGATATATTCTCTCGTTTAGTGAGCTTTAAAAATGTTTTAGTAACGGGGCATCAGGGCTTTTTTACCCAAGAAGCACTCACCGAAATAGCAAATACAACCCTACTTAACGCGCTGGAAGTAAATGAAGGTAAATCTTTAACTAATGAGGTTTTATAAAGTTCTTGGCTATACCTAAATAACAGGTACAAAAAAAGCGAAGTACGTTTTAAACTCACTTCGCTTTATTAATCTATTTTAGGGCTTAGATAAAATTAACCAAAGGCAACGTTTGCAAATACCAAGGTCATTAATATTGGGCAAACAAAGCGAATATACTGAGCAAACCAGTAATGTAAGCCGGTTGTTGCTTGATGTAATTTGTTACCACGTTTCCACATCCAGCCTACAGTAATAAAGTAAAACAAGCCCATAAGCGGTAATTGGTATTGGGTAAATAGCATAATGACTAAGCCAAATAACCAATCAAAATTTAATATAATGGCGCTTGCACACACAAGTACAACGGCGCTAACTGCCCATGTTGCTTTGGTGCGGCTAACGTTGTGGTTTTCTACTAAAAACGCTACCGGAATTTCGGTGGTCGATATAGTTGACGTAACCGATGCGATAGACATTAATACAAAAAACAATAAACCGACTAATAAACCAATTTCGCCCATGGTGCTAAATAGTGCAGGTAAAATAGCAAAAATTAGCTGCCCTTCGCCAATCAGTTTACCGCCACTAAATACTTCAACGCCGTTGTGCTGCGCAACATAAATAGCAGGAATAATAAGTAACCCAGCTAAAAACGCCACACTGGTATCAAGTAAAGCAACACCTGCAGTGAGCTTTGGTAAATTAGCATCTGGCTGTAAGTACGAGCCGTAAATCATCATACAGCCCACACCTAGTGAGAGCGAAAAGAACGCTTGCCCCATTGCAGCAATAATTAAATTAGGGTCGAGTATTTGGCTAAAATCAGGAATTAAATACGCGGCAAAGCCTTCGCTTGCGCCATCAAGTGTAGCAATGTAGGCAATTAAACCAACAAGCAATATGAGTAGCAGTGGCATTAAACGGCGCGACCAGGTTTCTATTCCCGATTTGACCCCTTTTAAAATAATACTGGCAGTTAAAATAAGCATAAGCGGCGTAAATACAAAATTACGCAGCACTGAGTCGCTATGTAAAAACTCGCTTGCGCCTGTAAATCCAAAAAAGGTTGTTATGGGTTCAATAGCGTACGAGAGCATCCACCCTGCCACTATTGAATAAAAACTTAGCATAACAACTGCGCCCGCAAGGCCTATATAACCGGCTGCCGCACCTACTTTGCGGTTAGTGTTTTGCCATGCATCGCCCAATGCTTTTACAGGATTAGCTTGTGCTTTGTGGCCTAAATAAAGTTCGGTATACAGCGCAGGGAGCGCAAGTAAAAATATAACAATAAAGTAAACCAGTAAAAATGCACCGCCGCCATGGTTGGCCGCTTGCGTAGGAAAACCCCAAATATTACCCAAACCCACTGCTGCGCCAGCAGCGGCTAAAACAAAACCAAGTCGGCTTTGAAACCCATCACGCACTTGTGCCATACATCTACAAATCTGTTATTATTTTGATTATTGTGAATTAAACCATATTTCATGCCAGCTGAGTAATAAAATTGTACCCAGCCTTTGTTAGTGGCGTTAACCGCTCACAATATCAGCGACTTCTTTTGCTTTAGGGCTTTTATGACTGAACACTATTTTAAAAACGCCTTGAGTATTACTTCAACTCAATTGGCAAATTTGTCTTTAGCTAGTAACAGCCTTTTATTATTTAATGCTAAAACACTTGAGCTTAGTCACTTTAATTTGCCCGATTGCTTAAGCCCATTTGAGTTAACCATTATAAACCGCCGCAAAAGCCCTCAAGCTAAGCAAGAGTATTTAGCTACGCGGTTATTGTTAAAACACCTTATTAAAATAGCGCAGCCGCAACATGCGCACGTGGCGCTTAATAAAATGAGTACAGAATTTGACGAAGCAAGCTCAAAGCTGCAAATACATGTAAGTGGTGATGTTATTAATACCTGTATTTCGCACTCGCATGGTTTAGTTGGGGTCGCGCTAAATTTTGATAAAAGTGAGTTTGGTTTTGATATTGAAAAAGTAAGCTTAAAACGTCCGTTTGAAAAGCTCGCTAAGCATTTTTATCATAATGATGAAATTACACTTATCACCAAGCCCACTAATACCCAAGCCCAAGCAGATACGTTTTTTAGAATTTGGACATTAAAAGAGTCACTTGCTAAAGCCACCAGCCGCCCTATTGCAAAATTACTTAGCCCTAATGTGTTTGACGAATTAAATAGTGCAAAGCTTAGCGCTTGCAGTAATCGCGTTACTGTAGTTGATAGCAGTGACAGCAATGTTTGTTTTGATGTGAGTGTGGTGCATAAAAAAAGCACCGACTGGCGATGCTTTTTATTAACTGACTTTATTAATTAATTTTGTTAAGTAGCTTTATTAAGTGACTTTACTAGTTAATTTTACTAGGTGATTTTCCTGAATAACGATTACTTACGCAGCAAAATCATTTTCTAATAAACGGCTATGAATAGACTGCACTACGTTATCTGACTCAGTTTGCTCTACTAAAAAGCACAGGTTGTGCTTACTAGCACCGTGACAAATTAATCGAATGTTAAAGTCTTTTAGTACACTCATTAAGTTCATTTCGTGTTGGCGTAATTGAATCTCAGAGCCAATAAGTGCCACCAATGTTAGGTTGTTTTCTACCGAAACATGGCAAAACTCTGCAAGCTTATCTAGGCATTCTTGATCAAGCTCTGGGCGCGATGCGTTTTGCGCGTTATCAAGGGTAATAGCTACGCTGATTTCTGATGTGGTTACCAAATCAACCGATATATTGTATTCACTTAATAGTGTAAATACGCGTGCTAAAAAGCCGCTTGCTAGGAGCATTTCTGGGCTTTTAAGCGTAAGCAATATTTGGTTTTTACGTTGCGTTACTGCGCGTATACCTGGTTGCTGCGATTTTTCGCGCTCAATCCATGTACCGCCACGCTCTGGCTCGCGGCTAGAACCTACAAACACATTAATGTGGCTACGGCTTGCAGGTAATATAGTTGCTGGGTGCAATACTTTTGCACCAAAGGTCGCCATTTCGGCGGCTTCGTCAAAACTTAAACGTGCAATAGGCGTCGCTTTTGCGCACAAACGCGGGTCGGTGCTAAAAATGCCCACTACGTCGGTCCAAATATGCACACTTTTAGCATTAATTGCTTCAGCTAAAAGTGCAGCGCTGTAGTCTGAACCACCACGTCCAAGCGTTGTTGTTTGGCCATATTCGTCGCTGCCAACAAAGCCCTGAGTCACAATTACTTGAGTGTCTAATAACGGGATTAAATGTTCTTTAGCGGCTTGCGCTGTGGCTGCAACATTGGGCGTTGCTTTGCCAAATTGGCTGTCGGTTTTAAGCACCTTGCGTACATCAAATCGATCGGCGTTTAAGCCATTTAAACGCAGCACCTGAGCAAACAAATACGACGATAAACGCTCACCAAAGCTAAGTAGCTCATCGTGTTGTTTATCGGTTATTAGTGACTCTTGAGCCAATGTTTGAAATGCTTTTAGAGTTTCGTTAAAGCCAACTGCTAAATCGGCATCAAGCGATAACTCATCTAAAATAGTTTGTTGAATAGCAAGCACACCGTTTATGTGCTCTTGGCGCTCACTTGAGGTAATACTTGGTTTGCACAGTGCAACTAAGTGGTTAGTTACGCCGGCACTGGCGCTCACGGCAACAATACGTACGCTTTTATCTGCAACAATAATTTCGCTACAGCGACTCATCGCTTCAAAATTTGCAACACTTGTTCCGCCAAATTTGGCAACGATGTAATCTGACTTTGCGCTTAACTCTGTTTGAGGCGCTGATTGGGTAGTCATTTAGTCTCCTTTCGCGATATCCAAATCGCAATAAAACAAGAAGAACTTGGCAAAGGAATGCTTGAAGATAAGTCCACTGCCAGAAGCTCTCCACCTATATTGGTGACAGTTTTGAGGATTCAGCCCCATAAACCGAAAAATAATGACGACGTACCATTATTTTCCTCGGCGAGTACTTCCCTCCTTAATGATCATCGGCTTTCGTCGCCTAACATTAAGTACCTAAGTATCGCACCTCTTCTGAATGTTTTATTAACCAGTGGCTAATAAAACAAAACCCCACTAAGTAGCGGGGCTTTGAAAGTTATCGTTTAGACGTCTAGCTGTCAAGCATTTAATAATTTATGAGTTAAATAAAACTGCCCATGTAATAAGAGCCTGCATATCCAACCGTGTAACAAATTAATAAATGCAGCGATAAACGCAAGTAGCTCATAAAGGTAAGCGCTTTAACTTTACTCATGGCAATAATACCCGCAGCAGAGCCAATGATAAGCATTGAACCGCCCACGCCCGTTGCATAAGTAAACGACAACCAATGTTGTTGACTCATTACTATATCGGCTTTTAATAATGCAGCAGTAAGTGGTACGTTATCGACCCCTGCTGATAATATGCCCATTAAGTAGTTTGCGTACTCTGGCGCCATTACCGTGTATAGGTCGGTAAATTTACTCAACATGCCAATTTCTTTTAATGCACCTACAAGTAAAAGTACACCTACAAAAAACAATAATGTGTCGTATTCTATATCGCGAACAAAATCGATTATGTCTTTATTAATGTCTTTTTTGCGCATTAAAAATTGCGCCACTAAAAACATAACTGATAAGCCAAACAAAAAGGTGAGTAAAGGCGGTACGCTGTAAATTACGCTAAGCGTAAGTGTGCTAATTACGGTAGATAAAAATATAACAGCAATGGTAATGTCGGTTTTTTCAATGCGGGTTTTACCCGCACCGGCAAATTCAACTCGCCCTTTCATACCGATAGACAGTAGCGCAGCTAACAGCATAACGCTTGCAAGTGCTGGCGCTATAAGCAGCAATAAATGAGCTATGGTTACTTTGCCATCTAAAAATATCATCAGTGTGGTTACGTCACCGGTTATTAACGATACCCCGCCTGAGTTAACCCCAAACACAATAAGCGTGGCGTATTTAATGAGTTTTTTAGGTTCAAGTTTTAACGACATAACAACCGCAAGCGATATAAGCGTAGCTGTTACGTTGTCTGAAATCGACGAAAACAAAAATGCAAAACCACCCACCAAAAACATCAGCTTTTTTTCGCTAATACTTTTTGGCATAACACGATGCACAATATTTTCTATAAACCCCTTTGAATTTAAATAAGCGACAAAGGTCATTGCAGCCATTAAAAATAACCATAGAGAGGCAATTTCTAAAATATTTTCGTTTAGGAGGTGTTGAATCGTATCGGGGCTTTGCCCGTGTAGAGGGTATATAAAAAGAAGAATCCAGCAAAGCGTACCAAAAAACAGCGTGGTTTTAGCTTTATTGACATGGATTATATCTTCTATAACGATCAGTAAAAAAGCAACCGCTATCAGGGTTAGAATAATCGAGGAAACCATGGTAGTTAAACAACCTTTGATATAGTTTTAAAGAACACACAAATAACATTCCATTTCATGTGCCTATTTTCGGCGCGAATTTTAGCACTGCCTCTATGCAAAAACTATTATTAAATGGTCTTAAAAACGAATACTATATACAGACAAGGTTAATTAAAAATACGTAATAATGAGTATGAACAGAATACTCAATAATAAAATACTAGGATGTTGTAACCTCTTATGATCCCAGCTAAAAAGCTACTAAACACCATAACCGAACATTGGGGTGTACTAGAGCTATTATTTAAACGTTTTAAAATGGCTGACTTTAGCCTAAAAGACGTACAAAACGCGATTAAGCAAAAGCAGCCTACGTGGTCAAACGAACGCATTTATAAAGAAACAAATCGTTTGTTAAACCAAGATATTTTAATTCCACTGGCTAAATCTTCTCAGCTTGAAATAAATCGTGCTATTGCCGATTTTGCTACGTTTTTACTGCAAGAAGAGCATTTAGGCTTAGCGCAAGAAATTAGCGTATTAGTCGACGACCTTGCACGTTTAGGTAACCGCCTAGATAACGCTGGTGAAATAGAAGACTTTGACGATTTACGCCGCTACAGCCGCATTATGGATGATCGGGTCCGTAAAATAATGAAGCTCTATGCGCACAACGAAAACGCCATTTTAAATATTGTTGAACAAGCTAAATCTAATAATGCGGTCCAATCGCTGCAAAAGCGTTATAAAGCGGTAATAGAAGCGTTTGACGAATACATAGAGCCAATGCTTGAAATGGTTGATATACGTGGTGAATTTCATGCGTGTTTTACCCTCATTGAAGAGCAAATAAGTAAGCAAATACTGCACATTGAGCGCTCAGGTAAAGCGTACAACGACAAACGCATGCTGGAGCAATTACGTACCCGTATACTCGAAATGCATTTAGTGGGTCGAGAAAGCTTACGTAAAAGTGCCGATATGCTTATGCCGCTGCGCGAAGAGTTACGCCGTAATAACTTAATTACTCGCCAAGCAGCCAAAGTACTTGGGCTTGTACGTAAAAATGGCGTAGACAATATGCTAAGTGCTGTGCAACCACATTTTGTAAGCGACGCGCAGCGATATTCACTTGGTCAGCAACGTCATATTGTGGCTTACATGGCAAGCTTGGTTGAATTTGAACACGAAGAATACCAATTGCCAGATCAACAAGACGTGCCTGCATTTGTTACGCCTAATATTCCTGACTACAACGATGTTAAAACCAACTTTGCTAAGCGCTTTAATAAAAAACGCAAAAAGCCGCAACCCTTGCTGCAATTTTTAGACGAAAGCTACCCAAATCTCGATGCCGACGAAATGCTATTTTTGTATCAAAAATTAGTCAGCGACAGCGATATTAAAATAATTCAAAGCGATGAAAAAGCCCGCGTAAAAATTGCCGGTCAGCACTTTTCTTTATATCCATTTAATTCAGAGCCTCAGCCAGATTCAAAGGCAGGTAAGTAACTCTTATGATAGAAACTAGCATGACACACATAAACTTAGACGAGCTAACCCATCTACAAGCCATTAATAAAAAATTAGTAGCGGGTTATCACATTTGCGAGCAAGACAACGTAATGTGGCAAGAGCTTGACCAACACATAGAAAGCTACAGCGCCTTATTTACAGCCCTAGGCAACGATTTAAAACACGACAGCCGTGGCTTTTATTATTTTGGTAGCGACGAAAGCACGCCAAATATGGGCAAGATATCTCGCGCTATCGCGCTCACTATTTACATTTTAATTGAACACTACGCCAATACGGGTAAAGACCCAATGCGCGCATTGTTTGACGACGTAAACGATTTAGAACTCATGCAAACGCTGGTGCAAATTAACAAACACTTGTTTGATCAGCTTGAGATATTTTCGGGATCTGATTTGCGCAAAGATGTTTACCTGCGCATGGTGCGCTTAGGTTTAGCCCGTGAAGTAGAAGGCGGCTTTATGCTACAAGCGCCAATTCACCGCTACATAGATGCACTCATGGAAGTAAACGAAGAAACCTACATTACAGAGGACGAGGAATGAAAAATCTATACGGACTAAGTAAACTCGCCCTACTTAACACCGCAGGCTATGCAAAATGTGTGATTCCGCTTGATAAAAGCAGCTCTATTTGTGCGCCAAATAACACAGGTAAAAGCTCGGTTATTAACGCACTGCAGTTTCCGCTTATTAACGATTTGCGCTTAACAGAATGGGACGGACACGATTTAGATGAAACCCGTAAGTTTTATTTTTCATCCGATCAGTCGTACATTTTACTCGAAGCGAACTTACCTCATGGCTCGGTAGTGATTGGCGTTGCGGGGCTTGGTAAAATTGCCGGTTACGCGCATCAGTACTTTTGTTATCAAGGTAAACTTGATTTAGAGCAGTACACGCAAGGTAAAACAATTATTAAATTTACCAAGCTGTTCAACCATTTAAAATCGCTTAATTACAACCCTATTGAGCTTAAAGCACAAGAGCTAAACGCGCTATTGACTGGTGGCGCAACCCCGTTTGACGGCGACATTAACTTAAAAATGATCCCGCTTAATAATGTGCAAGACTCCTCTATTTATAAAGAAATATTCCGCCGCATTCTTAACTTACACAAATTAGGCGCAAGCGACGTAAAACGCTTTATGCTACGCGTGTTTGAACGCCATATGTCGAACTCTAAGGTCGACTTTTATGAAGTATGGCGCCGCTCGTTTGATAAAGTAAACCGCTCAAAACGCGAATTAAAAGCCCTTGAGTCAATGCAAGAGCCAATAGCAGCGCTTGAATCAATGCTTGAAAACCAAACGGTACTAAAAGGTAAATTAGCGGCGTACGCGCCTAAAATTGACCAAGCACTGATTGATTTTGATACCTATCAAGAGTCGCAACTTAATGAATTGGGCATTGCGCTTGAAGATATAGAGCACGAAAAACACGAGTTTGAGCAAAAGCAAAGCCTATACGTACAGCAATCGCGCGACATAGAGCGCAGACAAACTCAAATTGAGCAGTGGTTTTTAGATTACGATGCGCTTAAAAGCGAATTTGAACTGGTAAATAAAGCCACGCTTAAAACCAGCCTGACTCAATTAAAGCAAGATTACGAGTCGCTTTCGCACTCTATAACCAGCGCACAAGGGCAAAGCCTTCACACGCTTGACTACCGCATTAGCGAAACACAAAAACAAATTAAGAGCCTAAAGCTACAGCTTAAAAATCTTGAGTTTAATTTGTTTACCCGTATGCGCGAAGACCTCTCGTTAAAAGAAGTAGAAGAAATATCGCGCATATTAAACCCAGATATTCTTTCGTTTGCGACCACCACCAATGGCGATATAACCATTGATGACGAAGATGCGTTTGGGGAATTTTTATCGCTGTTAAGTGAAAACGTTAAAGGCGGTGTATTAACGCTACCAGGTGCGAGCATTAAGCTTAAAAAGCTATCCCCAGTGCAAATGCAAAGCGGCGAAAACAAAGAGCAATTAACCGCTCAGCTAAGTGCACTTGAGCATTCACTTAAAGAGTTTAAGCAACAACGCGACGTTGCAGCAAACGTTGCCGACAAGCAAAAAGAAAAAGACGCGCTATACGATGAGCTAATGAGTCTCGAGGGCGCACTAAAACGCTTAGAACAGTTTGATGTAATGCAGCAGTCGGTCGAAGCACAAGCCATGCTAAAAGAGCAATTATTAGCTGAACGCGATCAAGTTGACGACTACCTGCAAGATATTCAAAAAAATAGCGGCTCAATTGCCGATCGCCGCTCATTAATTAAATCAAAGCAAGAGCAAATTAATCGCCAAACAGAGCGCCTGCGCCAAGTTAAAAGTGAGCGAATTGACCACACGCTTGATTTATACAGCGGCAAAGTAACCCCGTACATGATTGATATAACAGTCGACTTTGATAACTTAAGCGACCTTGTTCATCACTTTAATAAAGACTGCCAAGAGCTGCGTAATTTTGACATAAACGTGCGCAACACCTATTTGCATGTGTATAACGCAGGCATTACTAAATTTGATAACGAAAACGACGAATTTACTAAATACCAAAAGCTAATTAGCGCATTTCATAATATTGATAACGAACGCGATGCTGTTGAACGCCAAGCACGCGTTGCGCTTACCGAAGTGGCCGCAACTATTAAAGGCTTGCGAGAAGATTTAGACCGACTTCGCCGCGAAATGAACAGCTTTAATAAAGGCATAAGCCAGCACCGTATTTCAAATCTGCAAGCGTTTAAAATTAACGTCATACCGCGCAAAATGCTGGTTGATAGTATAGATACCATTATCAGCACGTCGCATCAGTTTGAGCAAGGTGACACACTTGATTTACTTAGCCAAGAACCGTACAGCGAAAGTGCGGTAAACGAAGCGAAAGATCACTTAATTAAACTCGCCTCAGATAAAGCGGGCTTAACACTTACCGATTTATTTGATATTCGATTTGAAGTGGTTAACCGCGCAGGTGAAACAGAGCACTTTGAGAAAATAGATTCGGCGGGTTCAAACGGCACACGTATTACGATTAAGTTATTGTGTGGCATGTTGTTTATTCGTTATTTATTAAGTGACCAAGAACAAAACCTATACCGTATACCTATTTATATAGATGAAGCGGCCGACATTGACCCACAAAATCAAAAAGCAATTATAGAAACCGCACTAAGTTTTGGGTTTGTGCCTATATTTGCCTCAGTTAAGCCGCAAATAAGTTGTGACTATATTGTGCCAATTCGTTCAGTGAAAGATGGTGCACAAAACTGGGTAGACGAAAAAGATTGGATTGAAGTTGAACATTAGCCCAAGTAATTAGACTAAAATATAGGACGTTAAAATAATACACATTTAAATGATGTGTGTTATTTTAAATTAACGCATTTTATTGGAGCAAACGTAATGAAAAATATACTTATTGTTGCAGCGCTAGCACTACTTACAGCCTGTACACAAACCCCAGATTGGGATTACGATAAATCAGCCAACTTTAGTAATTTTAAAACATTTGCTTGGGTAGAAAACGCGAGCTTAACTAAAGACACAACCAACTATCAAATTAATGGCCTAATGGAAAAACGTGTTCGCACTGCCGTTAATGCAGAATTGAGCCAAACATTAGGTATGAGCTTAGTTGATGCAGCGCAAGCTGATGTACTTGTTAACTATCATGCATCGGTTGATAAAGAGCTTGAAGTAGATACATTTAATGTAAACTACCGCCCGCATTGGGGTTATTGGGGTACTGGTTTTCAACGTGATACAACTGCGCGTGAATACGAAGTTGGTACACTAATTATTGATATTGTAGACCGCGAATCAAACCAGCTAGTATGGCGCGGCGCGAAAGAAGGTCGATTAAAGAAAAATCAATCGCCAGAACAACGTGAAGCATCAATTAATAAAACAGTGAGCGAAATTTTAAGTAACTTCCCGCCGCAAAAGCAGCAGTAAGTTTTAGTTAGTTTTTAAAAAGCTCACGTTATGTGAGCTTTTTTGTGGGTGCTTGTTTTTAGGACTTACAGACTTATGTAATTACGAGCTACGCTCGTCACGTCAGCAAGCTGCACGTCTACAAAAAACACCGATTAATCTTTACCTGTAAACGCTGAACTTTATTTTATCTGTAGGCGATAAGCTTGCTTGCGCGAGAAGCGCAGCTTCTAATTAATTATCTTTATGCGCTTATTTCACTCCAAATTACGAGCTACGCTCGTCACGTCTGCAAGCTGCACGTCTTGTATCTCTCATTGATAAATGATTAGCTATCATTTATCACATCGAAGTCAGTGAGCTTGCCTGTGCGTCTAGTATTTAATACTGCTCCGTAGATAAGGCCCTGACTTTCTATTCTCAGAAACTGAATGGTATCCAAGCACACTTTTTTTAAGTAGATGCTGTATGTACAAGGGG
>NZ_JADYXE010000040.1:0-47698 GCF_015864465.1 Pseudoalteromonas sp. SWN29 | reverse complement strand
GAGAGACTTGAACTCTCACAACCGAAGTTACTGGAACCTAAATCCAGCGCGTCTACCAATTCCGCCACTCCCGCATCGTTTGTACAATAAAGTACAGGTAGTTATTTTAAACTCTTCATTGAGCTGCAATTTAACTCTTGCAGAGCCATTTCTAAAAGAAGAAATGGTGGCTAAGACGGGATTTGAACCTGTGACCCCATCATTATGAGTGATGTGCTCTAACCAGCTGAGCTACTTAGCCATCTTTTTTTGTTAGCACTTCATCGCTGAGTGCGGGGCGTATTATGCTGATATGACCCAAATTCGTCAACACCTTTTTTGCAAAAAAACACTTAACTGTGTTTGTTTGCAGGAAAATTAAGCTAACAGGCTAAATTTTAATAAAAATGCTGTTTTTTTAGCAGCCTTAAATACGCAGAATCTTAATTAACCCTGTACTTCTTTAATTGAGCGATATTACAAAGATAGACTAGGGCCTGTTTATCTTTTGAGGTTAAATTTGCAGCAGTGTGTTTGGTATTTAGACAAGGCAGAGCCTATGTAGTGTGGTTATTCCCCATAAATAGGCGATAACGCAGCATAAATGCCAAACATGCGCTGCCCGAAGGGTTCTGCCTAGGGGCAATTTACTCTTTGTTGCTCGGTTTTTACTTAGCCCACTAGGTTACAAACCTCGCGCCGCGATTAAATAACCCCTAGATTGAACAAATTTCAATCCTAAAAGGTCAACAGGCCCTGATTGCGCTCAATTATTATTTTTATAATACTTAAATACAAAAAAGGCTCGTAAAAACGAGCCTTTAAAAATTATTACCAAGCTAAATTGGTTTAATTTGTACTTATACGTTGAACAAGAAGTTCATTACATCGCCGTCTTTAACAATGTACTCTTTACCTTCTTGACGCATCTTACCTGCTTCTTTTGCGCCACTCTCACCTTTAAAGGCAACAAAGTCGTCAAAAGCAATAGTTTGCGCACGAATAAAGCCACGCTCGAAGTCGGTATGGATTTTACCCGCTGCTTGTGGTGCTGTAGCACCTACAGGGATTGTCCATGCGCGTACTTCTTTTACGCCAGCTGTAAAGTAAGTTTGTAATTGTAGTAATTCATAACCACCACGAATAACAAGGTTAAGACCTGGCTCTTCTAGGCCAAGATCAGCCATAAACTCAAGCTTATCCTCGTCATCTAATTCTGAAAGCTCAGATTCGATAGCGGCACATACAGGAACAACAATCGCATCTTCAGCTGCGGCAATTGCGCGTACACGATCAAGGTATGGGTTATTTTCAAAACCATCTTCAGCAACGTTAGCAATATACATTGTTGGCTTAATCGTTAAGAAGTTTATAGAGCTAATTGCTGCTTTTTCTTCTTTAGTTAGTGCTAGACCACGTAAAGTTAAGCCTTCGTCAAGATGCACTTTTACTTTTTCAAGTACAGCATTTTGCTCTTTAGCGTCTTTATCGCCACCTTTAGCTTTTTTTGAATTACGGAAAAGGGCTTTTTCAGCACTATCCATATCAGCAAGCACTAACTCAGTGTTGATTACGTCAATATCGTCAGCAGGGTCAATAGTACCCGCTACGTGGATGATGTTTTCATCTTCAAAACAGCGAACTACGTGGCCAATTGCATCGGTTTCACGAATGTTAGCTAAAAACTGGTTACCAAGGCCTTCACCTTTAGATGCGCCTTTTACTAAGCCAGCAATGTCTACAAATTCCATACTAGTGGTAAGAACTCGTTGAGGATTAACAATTTTAGCAAGTTCGTCTAGACGAGGATCTGGCACTGGTACCACACCTGTATTAGGCTCAATGGTACAAAAAGGAAAGTTAGCGGCTTCAATACCCGCTTTAGTTAGTGCATTGAAAAGCGTTGATTTACCAACGTTAGGCAAGCCAACGATGCCACATTTAAAACCCATAGTAAGATACCTTGTTTAGATTCGTTTAAACGATGTGCTTGAACCCAAGTTATTAGGGTTTAAACGAATGTAGTCTGTTTTGTGCTTTTAACACACCATCTTTTGCAAGTATTTCCATACAACGAACTGCTTCATCAACAGCAGCATCCATTTTTTCTTGGTCTACTTTGGTCGCTTTTCCAAGCACCCAACCAGTTACCATTTCACGATGCCCCGGATGACCTACACCAATGCGCAAGCGCATAAAGTCTTTTTGATTTGCCATTTTTGCAATAATGTCTTTTAAACCATTATGACCGCCATGTCCGCCGCCTTTTTTTAATTTGGCAACGCCTGGGTCTAAATCCAATTCGTCATGGGCAACTAAAATGTCCTCGACAGGGATTTTGAAAAAATTAGCTAAACTACTGACCGCTTTACCACTTAAATTCATGTAAGTAGTGGGGATCAATAATTTGAATTCTTGGCCTTGAATTATCACTTTGCCAGTAAGGCCGTGATATTTAGGATCGTGTTTTAGAGTGCAGTTGTAGCGTGCAGCGATTTGCTCGATGAACCAAGCACCTGCATTGTGGCGTGTGTTTGCGTATTCGGGGCCTGGATTAGCCAGGCCCACAAGCATTTGAATAGAATTCAAGGTTGCGAGACCTTAAAAATTATTCTGCTGCTGCAGCGTCGTCTTCAACTGGAGCTGCTTTGTTTGCTTTGATAGTCAGGATAGACTGATCATGGCCTTCGCCTTTACCTAAATCTACAGAGCTTACGCCTTTAGGGAAAGTAAGGTCAGAAATATGAACAGAATCGCCAACAACAAACTTAGACACATCTACTTCAATGAATTCTGGAAGTGCTTTTGGAAGACACGAGATTTCAACTTCAGTTAACTGGTGAACAACAGTTGCGCCAGCTTTAGTTACAATATCTTCACCGATGAAGTGAAGAGGAACTTTAGTTTGAAATTTATGAGTAGCATCTACACGTTGGAAATCAAGGTGAGTAAGCTTAGGTTTGAATGGGTGACGTTGGATATCTTTTAAGATTACTTCAACAGCTTCGCCATCTACGTTAAGCGTAAGGATATGCGTGTAGAAACCTTCGTCTTCTTGCGCTTTGATCATATCTTTATGAGCAAAAGTAAGAGATAAAGCTTCTTTGTCAGCTCCGTAAAGGATTGCAGGAACTTTGTCTTCGCGACGTAGGCGGCGGCTCGCACCAGTACCAGTTTCTACGCGAAGTTCAGCGTTATACGTATAAGTTTTGTTAGACATGATGTCTCCAGTTATTTAAATGTGTAGGGCCTTTGCGACCAAGGTCCCTAGCCAAAAGGCGCGCTATCATACCACCACGCTCAGACAAAATAAACATCGCTTACAAAAAAAGCGCCAAAAGGCGCTTTTATACTCAGGAATGTTTAATCTTAGTGTTCAAACATCGCTGAGATAGATTCTTCGTTACTAATACGACGAATAGTCTCTGCTAACATGTCAGCAAGCGTAAGTACCTTTATTTTATCAAGGGCTTTAAGCTCGTCAGATAGCGGAATTGAGTCAGTTACAATAACTTCGTCAATCATTGAGTCACGTAGGTTCTCTGCTGCTTTACCTGAAAGAATAGGGTGCGTTGCGTATGCAAATACACGCTTAGCGCCATGTTCTTTTAGTGCTTCAGCGGCTTTACATAACGTACCACCGGTATCAATCATATCATCTACAATAATACAATCACGGCCTTCAACGTCACCAATAATATGCATTACTTGAGAAACGTTTGCTTGTGGGCGACGTTTATCAATAATAGCTAAATCGGTATCGTTTAGTAGTTTTGCAATTGCACGCGCACGTACAACACCACCAATATCTGGAGATACAACAACGACGTCTTCAAAGTCGCGTTCTTTCATATCTTCAAGTAATACAGGGCTGCCAAATACGTTGTCTACTGGTACATCAAAGAAGCCTTGGATTTGTTCCGCATGTAAATCAACCGTAAGAACACGGTCAACACCTACACTTGATAAGAAATCGGCAACAACTTTAGCGGTAATTGGAACACGAGCAGAACGTACACGACGGTCTTGGCGCGCATAACCAAAATAAGGAATGACGGCAGTAATACGACCTGCAGACGCACGACGTAGAGCATCAACCATAACGATAAGCTCCATTAAGTTATCGTTTGTAGGGGCACAGGTTGATTGCAAGATAAAAACATCCGAGCCACGAACGTTTTCATTTATTTGAACACTGATCTCACCGTCGCTAAAACGGCCAACAACAGCATCGCCTAATTCAATATATAAACGTTTTGCAACTTTTTGAGCTAACTCAGGTGTTGCGTTACCAGCGAAGAGCTTCATGTCAGGCACGGTAGGGTTCCTCAGGCACTGAATATTTGGACTAACGAGCAGTAATAAATACCACTGCAAGTTAACTTATGATTACTTGTACGTTACTTCATTGATCGAAAATGGCGGTTAACTCCGTATGAGCAGGTGAGACATTTGCGCTTGAAGCCACAAAACCCTGCCAAGTATGGGGGAGATTTTCAAGTACATCTTGTGCTTGAACTTGACTAGCAAATTCGACAAAACAACATGAACCTGTTCCGGTCATCTTCGACGGTGCGTATTTTAGCAACCACTGGAGGGTTTTTTCAACCTCGGGACAAAGCTTTTTAACTAAAGGCTCACAATCGTTGGTTAAAATATGGTGTTTCCAATCGCCTATTATTTTTGGTGTGTCGCGTTTTAAATCGGGGTGTGTAAATATTTTAGCCGTACTTACATGTTGATTTGGGTGCACAACACAGTACCATTTTTGTTCAAGTTCTACGTGGTGCAATTTCTCACCAATACCATGTGCTATGGCGCTTTGACCTTGTATGAACACCGGAACATCAGCGCCTAATTTAAGCCCTAATTGGGCTAGGGTTTCTAAACTCTGTTCTAATTTCCATAACTTATTTAGTGCTAATAAAGTACTGGCTGCATCGGACGAACCACCTCCAACACCGCCACCCATTGGCAGGCGTTTAATTAAATTTATTTTTACACCAAGCGATGTTTTGCAGTGAGTTTGTAATAAAAGTGCCGCTTTATAGATGAGATTATCAGTTAAAGGTATGTCTTTAGTATCACCATCGATAGAAATACTACCATCCGTTGTTAGCTCAAAATGCAACTCATCACCAAAATTTAAAAAAGTAAATAAGGTTTCTAGTTCATGATAGCCATCTTCTCGGCGAGCATTTATATGTAAAAATAAATTGAGCTTTGCCGGAGCAATAAGTGAAAAAGAGGTTTTGTTATTCATGTTTATTTAAATTGCCAATCGTAGAGTTGAATTTTAATTTTTATTTGTTGATGCTTTAACGTTAGTTTGGTTGGTAGCCAGTAACCTGCGTTTTGTATATAAGTGCCGTAATCTATTTGCCATTTCTTACCTGTATTATCAAACCATAATACTTGTTTTGCGCGGCCTAACTCATCAACAACTAAACTTTGGTCATCAATAGTCCCTTTAAGCCAATTATCGGCATTATCAACAGGGAGTGTAAAACCCGTTAAACGCTTTAAAAGCTCTGAAGCGCTAGTATCAAAATACTCGTCGCCGTCAAATTCTAATTCAGCACCGTTTGCTGTTTGTTTAAGCGACAAAATACGCGTACCAATAAAGGTAGTCAGTATTAAATTATTAGAATTTGTTGTTTGCTGCCAATTTAAGTTTGCAGATTGACGCTCTTTTGGGCTAATAAACGCGAGTTTACCCTCGACCTGCCAAGTTTTTTGAGCAGCTAAACGTGGTTTCCAATCATCATAAAGTGTTGTTTTTGTATCAATTTGATGAGCACAGCCACCTAAAAACAAAAAAAACATGAATAAAATCAAATATTGTCGAATCAAATGTTGTTCCTTACTTTCCATATTCCGCTGATTTTTGGTAAAATTACCGCCTTTGAAGTAGGGCTCAGCAATATTTGGCAAATATGACCATAATAGCACTAGGTATAAATCACAAAACCGCATCCGTAGAATTACGTGAAAAAGTGGCCTTTTCGCCTGAGCAAATTTCAGAGGCGTTGCAACAATTAAGCGGCCATGCCGACTTTAATGAAGCGGTTATCGTGTCTACCTGCAATCGAACCGAGATCTATTGTAGCCTCGCTCAGCAAAATTCCCAAACACTGTTGACTTGGCTTGCCAGTTTCCATGGTTTGGATGAACATGAACTGAGTAGCAATATATACTGTCATGAAGGTAATGACGCCATTAACCACCTAATGCGCGTAGCGTGTGGGTTGGATTCTCTTGTGTTAGGCGAGCCGCAAATTTTAGGGCAAATAAAGCAATCGTTTTTTAGCGCTAAAACCCACGATGCTGTAGGTGTTACTTTTGATAGATTGTTTCAAAAAACATTTTCGGTGGCGAAACAAGTTAGAACCGAAACAAATATTGGCGCAAGCGCAGTATCGGTTGCATTTGCGGCTGTTAATTTAGCGAAGCATATTTACGGTAAGCTCGATAAAACAAACGTATTATTAATTGGCGCCGGCGAAACTATAGAGTTAGTTGCTAAACATTTATATCAAAATGAGCCACAAAATATCACCGTTGCGAACCGAACTATTGAGCGAGCTCGAAGCTTAGCTGACGAGGTGTCGGCGGATGTAATTGCTTTAGCGCAATTGCCAGAGCGTTTACATAAAGCCGATATAGTGATTAGTTCTACAGCCAGTACTTTGCCTATTATTGGTAAAGGGGTTGTTGAACAAGCGCTTAAGCAGCGCCGTCACAAGCCTATGCTATTTATAGATATTGCGGTTCCACGCGATATAGAAAGCCAAGTAGGGGAGCTAGATGCTGCCTATTTATATTCCGTTGATGACTTACAAACCATTGTAAGCGAGAATATGGCAGCGCGAGAGCAAGCTGCTGAGCAAGCACA
The DNA here is from genome assembly GCF_015864465.1 of Pseudoalteromonas sp. SWN29. NCBI lineage: Bacteria > Pseudomonadati > Pseudomonadota > Gammaproteobacteria > Alteromonadales > Pseudoalteromonadaceae > Pseudoalteromonas > Pseudoalteromonas sp. SWN29. Next base: position 40,824 of record NZ_JADYXE010000040.1, on the reverse strand, counting down.
AATAATTATTACAGAGCGCACCAAAGAATTTGCAATGTGGATGCGTTCACTCGATTCGGTAGATTTAATCCGCCATTATCGAAATGATATACAAACAATTAAGTCAGAACTTGTTGAGCGAGCTGTTAGTCAGCTAAATACAGGTAAAGATGCAGAAAAAATTATATTAGAGCTCGCCAATAAATTAACCAATCGCTTAATGCACGCGCCTACCCGTGCAATACAAGACGCAGCGAAAAAAGGTGAAGTGGCGCAGCTAAACCAGTTGAAAAAAATGTTAGGTATTGATCAGGAATAACCGTTAAATGAAAGAGTCTGTTTATAATAAATTAGAAACCTTAGTAGAGCGTTACGAAGAAGTACAAGCGCTGCTAAGCGACCCGTCGGTCATTAGTGATCAAAATCGTTTTCGTGGGCTTTCAAAAGAATACTCTGAGCTTGAAGAGATTGTAAAAACGTTTTTAACCTACAAAGAAACGCAAGACGATTTAGCCAGTGCAGAAGAAATGCTTAAAGATTCTGACCCTGAAATGCGTGAAATGGCGCAAGAAGAATACAAAGAAGCTAAAGCACAAATTTTGGTAATTGAAGATCAAATTCAAGTATTAATGTTGCCAAAAGATCCGCGCGATAACAACAACGTGTTTGTTGAAGTACGTGCAGGAACAGGCGGTGATGAAGCGGCTATTTTTGCTGGTGACTTATTTCGTATGTACAGCCGCTACGCAGAAACTAAAAAGTGGAAAGTAGAAGTTGTGAGCACCAATGAAGGTGAACACGGTGGTTACAAAGAAGTTATTGCGAATATTAGTGGTGAAGGCGTTTACGGGCAATTAAAGTTTGAATCTGGTGTACACCGCGTTCAACGTGTGCCAGAAACTGAGTCACAAGGGCGCGTTCATACCTCTGCGTGTACTGTTGCGGTAATGGCGGAAGTACCAGAAGCTGAAGCGATACAAATTAATACCGCAGATTTAAAAGTTGATACATTTCGTGCATCGGGCGCAGGTGGTCAGCACGTTAATAAAACAGATTCTGCTATTCGACTTACACATATACCTACCGGTGTTGTGGTTGAGTGTCAGGATCAGCGTTCACAGCATAAAAACCGGGCTAAAGCTATGTCGGTACTTGCAGCACGTTTGCAACAGGCTGAAGATGAAAAACGCCATGCGGCAGAAGCATCTGAGCGTCGTGATTTAGTAGGTAGTGGTGATCGTTCTGAACGTATTCGTACTTATAACTACCCACAAGGTCGTATTACCGATCACCGTATTAATTTAACACTTTATCGTTTGAATGAAGTGGTAGCAGGTGATTTAAGCTGCGTTATTGACCCACTAATGCAAGAGCATCAAGCTGACTTATTAGCGGCTATGGGCGACGAGTAGTCGTGAGCCACACTCTTGAACAAGCAATTGCTGCAGGCGCTAATTTATTAGCACCTAGCAGCGAAAGTGCTAAATTAGATGCACAAGTTTTACTTTTACATATTCTTCAAAAACCTCACAGTTACCTTTTTACTTGGCCAGAGCATGAGCTTAATGCTGAGCAACAGCAGCAATTTGATAACTTTTGCCAAAGACGTTTAAACGGTGAGCCCGTTGCACATATTACGGGGCGGCGTGAGTTTTGGAGTTTATCGCTTGAAGTTAACGCAACAACCTTAATACCGCGACCAGATACCGAAACGTTAGTAGAACAAGCACTTGAAGTAGCGCTACCCGCTACAGCGAAGGTACTTGACTTAGGCACAGGTACTGGTGCAATTGCATTAGCACTGGGCAGTGAAATGCCTAACTGGCAAATTACGGCTGTAGATAGAGTAAGCGATGCTGTTGCACTTGCTACACGTAATCAGCAGCGACTGGCAATTAATAACGTGCGCGTTAAGCAAAGTAATTGGTTTAGCGAGTTGCACGGTGAAAAGTTTAACCTAATTGTCACCAATCCCCCTTATATTGAAAGCAGTGATATACACTTGAATCAGGGCGATGTGCGCTTTGAGCCTTTGTCGGCATTAGTGGCTGATGACTGCGGAATGTCTGATATTAAACAAATAATTACACAATCACGTGACTATTTGTTATCTAGTGGCTATCTTTTAATAGAACACGGTTTTGAGCAAGGTGAAGCTGTTCGTCATTTTTTTAAAAAAATGGCATTCGTTAATATTAAAACAGTGAAAGACCTTGGTAATAATGACCGTGTAACGTTTGCACAGTGGCCCTAAATAATAATAATTGCTTGCTAGTGCGTTACATAATGCCATGAAGGAATTTCGATTATGATGGGTGATTTTTTATTTTCAGATGAGCCAGAAGAGACAATCGATGAGATTGAACACGGTACCTGGAAAGTATTAATTGTTGATGACGAACCTGAAGTTCATGCCGTTACAAAACTAGCGTTGAGTGATTTTGAGTTTCAAAATAAACGCTTAGAATTTATCAGTGCTTATTCGGGTGCTGAAGCCAAAGAGCTTATAAAAGAGCATACCGATGCAGCGATTGTGCTACTTGATGTAGTAATGGAAACCGATGATGCCGGCCTACAAGTTGCTAGGTTTATTCGCGAAGAGGCTAAAAATAATCATATACGAATTATTTTAAGAACAGGGCAACCTGGACAGGCTCCTGAGCGCCAAGTAATTATTAATTACGATATTAACGATTACAAATCAAAAACAGAGCTTACTGCTCAAAAACTATTTACTGTTATTATGTCGAGCCTGCGCTCGTATCGGGATATTATTTCGATTGAGCAGTCACGCGAAGGGCTTGAAAAAATAATTATAGCGTCTCGTGATATTTTTTCTGCGCATTCAATAGAGCACTTTATTGAAGGGGTTATGCAGCAGTTAACATCTTTACTTGGCGTTGCTGATCGAGCAGTATATGCGAGCACTTTGGTTGCGCAGAACCCAGGAAGTGGAAATAATAAAAAATTAATTGTGTGTTCTGGCACTGGCGATTTCGAAAAAAGTGAAGGTAAAGAGCTTGATGCGGTGCTACAAATACAGCAGTTAAGTGCATACCATCAGGCCCTTAATGAAAAAAGTATTATTTATAAAGAAAACTACTTATTTGCGTATTGCAGCAGCAAGTATAATCATAACTCAATACTGTTTATATCAGGGATCCCAAAAGATTTAACTGATATACAGCGACATTTAATTAAAATTTTCTCGCAAAATGTACAGCTTGCGTTTGAAAACGTACAACTTCAGTCTGAAATGAGACAACACAGTAAAATTTATTGATAAGTAGAGGCGGTTTTTAACCGTTTTCCTGATTAGATTTTTATAAAACAGAAGTACAGGGGCATATGGATTATTTAGCAGTAAAGCACTCACACATGGCAATTGCGATGTTAAGTGTAATTTTATTTTATGTTCGCGCATTTTCGCGAATGGGTAGTGGTAAATTAGCGAAAAATAAAGTGGTAATGATTGGCAGTCACAGCATAGATACGTTGTTGTTAGTGTCTGCACTTACACTTATATTTATGGCAAAAATAAACCCGTTTGAACAATATTGGCTATTAGAAAAAATAGTTTTAGTGGTTATATATATTGGTATTGGGGCTAAAAGCGCCAGACAAACTAAAATGACGGCTAAAGTTGCTTACGTTTTAGTTAATACCGCTGTTATTTTGGCTATAGGCTATTTGGCGACGTCTAAATCAGCTTTTTTGCTTTAAGTAATATCTAACTATTTGAGCTTTATAATTCTTTGTGAAGCTCAAATACGACTCCCTCCCAGAAAATATTCAAAAACATCTCTATATTGGTATATAGCTTTAAAGTTAGGTAAACTACGCTTTCGTTTTCTAAAATGTTGCAGTATTAATGACTACCCTCGGGTTTGACGAACACGATGAATCTTATCTTGATGATGCTTACGATGAATTTACACCTCCAGCGATTTATCGCTGTATTAAAGCAGAGTCAAAATGGGACCCTCAGATAGATTTAACACCATGTTATGAAACTTTAACTGACTTTGAACAGCAAATTTCAGCGCTGTGTTTAAAAGTGAGTGATGAGCACGATCGTCTCGAAAAATTATTAGATATGTTTTACAGCGATTGGCTATTTAGTGCCTCAGGCTTAAAAGTGCCTGAATATAAATTAAATACACTAAGCTATACACTTTCTATGCGCAGTGGTTCACCTACAACACTGGCAGTTATACTTTGTCACTTTTTACAGCAAGCTAACTTTGACGCGAATCTTAGTCTTACACAAGGTGATGTTGGCGTACATGTGGCGATTAGTGATGAAGAAGGTTACATAATAGAGCCAAGTAGTGGACAACAAAGCTGGTATATCATCCCTGAAAATGCAGACGAAGATGATGGCCAAGAGCAAGAGCCACTCGAACTCATTTTTGATGATGAAGTATATAAGCTATTTTTAGCTCAGCAAAAATGGTCTTTCATTAGCGAAAACAAATTTGGTCACGCTTTAACCTGTGTAGAGATGCTAATGGAGCTAATAGGCGACGACCCGTATGAGAGACGCGACAGAGGTTACTTATTAAATCAGCTCGGTTGCCCTAAAATGGCACGTGATGATTTACAGTTTTTTGTAGATGAGTGTCCGGATGATCCTGCAATAGAGATAATTCAGCACCAAATTGAAGAACTAGAAGATAATAATAAAACGCACCATTAAGAATAGGAATAATTATGGTTGAAACTCAAAGTGCATTAATTACTAATGATGCCGTTGTGCTTGGTTTACTTGCTGTTATTTTGGGGTTTATTTTTAAAACTTCAAACAGTGAGCGTCCAGCTTTAAAACGATTTTACAAATACGTACCCGCTTTACTACTGTGTTACTTTTTACCCTCGTTATTAAATACTTTTGGTATTGTAGATGGTAATAAATCTAATGTTTACTATGTGGCTTCGCGCTATTTACTGCCTGCCTGTTTAATACTTCTTACAATAAGTATTGATTTAAAAGCCATTATTAACTTAGGCCCTAAAGCACTTATTATGTTTTTAGTGGGTACACTCGGGATTGTTATTGGCGGCCCATTAGCTATTTTAGTAGTGAGTGCATTTGATCCAAGTATTGTTGGCGGGCATGGACCTGATGCAGTATGGCGCGGTATGACAACTGTTGCGGGTAGCTGGATTGGCGGCGGTGCTAATCAAGCATCAATGAAAGAAATGTTTGAAGTTGGCGGTGATATATTTTCTGTAATGATTACAGTAGATGTAATTGTCGCTAATATTTGGATGGCTGTTTTATTGTTAATGGCAGCAAATCATAAAAAAATTGATGCTGCTACTGGTGCCGATACAAGCGCAATTGAAGATTTAAAAAAACGTGTTGAAGCCTATCACGCAGAACATGCACGTATACCTACACTTAACGATTACATGATGTTGCTTGCAATTGCATTTGGTATAACCGGTTTAGCGCATTTTTGCGCTGACTTTTTAGGTCCGTACTTTGGCACGACTTATGAGTGGGCAAAGGAATACAGCTTAAACAGCAAGTTCTTTTGGCTAATAGTTATATCGACAACGATTGGTATAGGCTTATCGTTTACTAAAGTAAGACAAATAGAAGCGTTTGGCGCTTCTAAAGTAGCCTCTAGCTTTTTGTATATTTTAGTTGCATCAATTGGTTTGCACATGAACGTAACCGCTATTTTTAATAACCCAGGGTTATTTTTAGTTGGCGCAATTTGGATGCTAGTGCATGCAAGCATAATGTTAATAGTAGCTAAACTTATTAAAGCACCGTTATTTTATATGGCCGTAGGCTCTCAGGCTAATGTGGGCGGCGCAGCATCTGCACCTGTTGTAGCATCTGCGTTTCATCCGTCATTAGCGCCTGTTGGTGTTCTGTTAGCTGTATTAGGTTACGGCGTGGGCACTTATATGGCTTATATTTGTGGATTAATGATGCAAGCAGTTGCACCGTAAGGAATTTAAATGAAAGACCAAATTATTAAAATTAATGAAATTGAACTGGCAAACAACAAACCGTTTGTATTGTTTGGTGGTATTAACGTATTAGAATCTCGCGACTTAGCTATGCGTGTTGCAGAGCATTACGTAGAAGTGACGACTAAATTAAATATTCCTTATGTATTTAAAGCATCATTCGATAAAGCTAACCGCTCTTCAATCAATTCGTATCGTGGTCCTGGTATGGAAGAAGGGTTAAAAATATTCGAAGAGATTAAAAACACGTTTAATATTCCTCTTATTACTGACGTACACGAACCACATCAAGCAGCACCTGTTGCTGAAGTTGTTGATGTAATTCAGTTACCAGCCTTTTTAGCACGTCAAACAGATTTAGTTGTGGCGATGGCTAAAACAGGTGCAATTATTAACGTGAAAAAACCACAGTTTTTAGCGCCGCATGAAATGCGCCACATCATTACTAAATTTAATGAAGCGGGTAATAATAACATCGCACTTTGTGAGCGTGGTTCTAGCTTTGGTTACAACAACCTAGTGGTTGATATGCTGGGTATGGATGACATGAAAGCAATGGCGCCTGTTATTTTTGATGCAACACATGCGCTACAACGCCCTGGTGGACGAGCTGACTCTGCTGATGGTCGTCGTGCACAAGCTGCAGAGCTTGCTCGCAGTGGTATGGCTTTAGGCATAGCTGGTTTATTTATTGAAGCGCATCCTAACCCTAACGAAGCTAAATGTGATGGCCCATGTGCACTAGCGCTTAGCAAGTTAGAAGGTTACTTAACGCAAATGAAAGCGGTTGATGATTTAATTAAAAGCTTTGCACCACTTGATACAAGTGCAAGCGATTTATAACTCAGCATAATGTTTATTAAAAAGCGACTTAAGTCGCTTTTTTTATGCCTTTAATATACACAAACTTATATGATGTATATAATCTCACGCATAAGAAAAACTAATTCTAAGCTTGGTTATTATGTCAAGACGAGTACCTCCATTAAACGCATTAAAAGCCTTTGAAGCGGCTGCGCGTCATTTAAGTTTTACTAAGGCTGCAGAAGAGCTTTATGTAACGCAGGCGGCAGTGAGTCATCAAATAAAAACACTTGAAGAGCATTTAGGTTTGAAGTTGTTTTTACGTAAAAATCGCTCTTTACTATTAACTGAAGAAGGCCAAGGCTATTTTTTAGATATTAAAGAGATTTTCACTCAGCTTATTGATGCAACTGAAAAGCTATTAGCGCGTGGTGCTAAAGGCTCACTAACAGTAAGTTTAACGCCAAGCTTTGCTATTCAGTGGTTAGTGCCTCGTTTGAGTTTATTTAATGAGTTGCATCCAGAAATAGACGTACGAATAAAAGCGCAAGACCAAGATGAAAATTCACTGACTGATGACGTAGACGTTGCTATTTACTATGGCCGAGGCCATTGGAATGGTGTTCAGGCATATAAACTTCATACCGAATACTTAGTACCACTTTGTAGCCCTATGTTGTTAAGCGGGCCAAAGCCGCTTGATCAACCTAGTGATTTAGCGCATCACACTCTATTGCACGACACGACACGTAAAAACTGGAAAACATGGATGAAAACCGCAGGTGTGCGTAATGTTCAAGTTAACCAAGGTCCTATATTTAGTCACTCATCTATGGTGCTTCAAGCTGCAGTACACGGGCAAGGTGTGGCAATAGGTAATAGTGTTTTAGCTAAACCTGACATAGATGCAGGGCGTTTGGTTATCCCATTTAATCACAGTTTAGAGAGTAAAAATGCGTATTATTTAGTGCTACGTGAATCGCAAACAGAGCTTGGCAAAATAGTCTCGTTTAAAGAGTGGATGTTGAGTTTAGTAGAGCATGAGCAGGAATATGAGTATTAATAATGATTGAATGGTTTAAAAGCACGGCGCGACCTGCAATTGCACAGTTTATATTTGCGCATGGGGCAGGCGCCGGTAGCGATTCTGACTTTATGCAACACATGGCAAAATTAATAAGCGAGCAAGGTGTTGATGTTGGTTTATTTGATTTTGAATATATGCAAATTGCTAAACAAACCAATAAACGCAGGCCGCCTGAACGAGCGCCAAAACTACTTATTTATTATGAACAAGTGCTAACGAATGCGCAGCCAGATTTACCTTTATTTATAGGCGGTAAATCGATGGGCGGTCGCATGGCATCAATGCTCGCATGTACCACTGAGCAGCCCGTTAAAGGTGTTGTTGCATTTGGGTATCCATTTCATCCGCCGGGTAAGCCAGAAAAACTACGCACCGACCATTTTGCTGATATTATTTGTCCTTTTTTAGTATTACAGGGCGAGCGAGATACATTTGGTACGCGTGAAGAACTGCTTACTATGCAAATGCCAAAGCAGCCTTTGCTTACATGGCTAACTGATGGCGATCACTCATTAAAGCCGCGTAAAAAAAGTGGTGTAACTGAACTGCAAAATAGAGAAACAGCGGCATTAAGGGCTGTTGAATTTATTAAGCAACAAATTGAGAAGTGTTAAAATTCGATTAGGAGGTTAAATGATAAAATTATTTTTAATGGCCGGCAGTATTTTTTGTATGCTTTCGGTTATGTTAGGTGCATTTGCTGCCCATGGTTTAAAAAGCCGTTTATCGGAGTATTCATTAGGGGTTTTTAAAACAGCTGCTGAGTATCAAATGGTGCATGGACTTGCATTGATTGCGGTGGCTATTTTAATTAAATGGGGCATAAACCTAAGTTGGGCTGGTGGCTTTTTTATAACGGGCACACTACTTTTTAGTGGCAGTCTATATTTACTCGCTCTAACAGGAATGAAGTGGCTAGGGCCGATAACACCACTTGGTGGGTTGTGCTTTATTATTGGTTGGATTGTTATTTTAGTGCAAGTTGCACGATTTAAGTTTTAAAGAGTTTAAGGGTTAATATGTCTAGTGTTGTGATTTTTTGTCGTAGTGGTTTTGAAAACGATGCCGCTGCTGAAATAACGTTTCATGCTGCAGAGCAAGGTTTTGCAGGGTATGTAAAAGCAAAACCAAATACAGGTTATGTTGTTTACGAATGTTTTGAAGCGCATCACAGCGACGAAATAATCAAAAAGGTCGATTTTAAAAACATGGTGTTTGCACGCCAATGGTTTGCCGGTACATTACTCGAAAATATGCCAGTGGAAGACCGTGTAAGCGCAGTAGTCGAAGCTGCTAAAGACTATACATTATGCTCAGAGCTACGCGTAGAAACGCCAGACACAAATGAAGGCAAAGAGCTTTTAACGTTCTGTAAAAAAATCTCAACACCGCTTAAAAAAGCCCTCGAAAAACAAAATACTGTACTGCGCGAGCCAAAAGCAAACCGCCCAGTAATGCATGTTATGTTTTTAACAAACAATACGGCTTACGTTGGTTACTCGTATAGCTTTAATAATTCTCCATTTTTTATGGGTATTTCACGCCTTCGTATGCCAAGCGATGCGCCGAGTCGTTCGACGTTAAAACTCGATGAAGCATTTAATGTATTTATTCCTGAGCAACAACGCGAATCACGCGTGGCTGCAGGTATGCGCAGTGTTGATTTAGGCGCATGCCCAGGTGGGTGGACTTATCAGCTTGTACGCCGTGGTATGTTTGTAAGCGCGATTGATAATGGCCCAATGAACGACGATTTAATGCAAACAGGACAAGTTAAACATTTTAGAGTTGACGGTTTTAAATATCGCCCAGAAAAAAGAAATATTACTTGGTTAGTGTGCGATATGGTGGAAAAACCGACCAAAGTGACTACGCTAATGATTGATTGGGCAGTAGCTGCATATGCAAAAGAGTTTATATTTAACTTAAAACTACCTATGAAAAAACGCTTTGATAGTGTTTATGAATGCCTCTCGATGATCAGAAAAGAGCTTGAGAAACAAGGTATTAATTACGAGTTACAAGCTAAGCATCTATATCATGATCGTGAGGAAATAACCGTTCATTTAAATGTAACTAAAGTGCCACAAAATCTATACAGCTAACATTTTCATGGGTAACAAAAATGGGTCGCTAGACCCATTTTTACTTTTAACTTCTGTATTTAGGCCTGTAACTATCAACCCATAAACGAGTTGCACCGCATACAGCCACAGGCATAACGATTAAGTTTATAACCGGGATTGCGGTTAGTAGCATTACGGCAAAACCAAACCCGTATGATAAACCTTGCTTAGATTTTAAATCGTCTTTCATCTGCTTAAAGCTAATTTTATGGTTATCAAACGCATAGTCTTCATACTGCACCGCGTACATCCAACAGGTAAACAAAACCCATAATATTTGGCCTATGACAGGTAAAACCCAAAGAAGTATGAAAAAGCCAATTGCGCGAGGCAGGTAATAACATAATTTTGTCCACTCACGGCCAAGCATTCTAGGCACATCTTTTAATAAATCGGCAAAGCCGTCATCATTAATTTTTTGACCCGTTAAATAAAGCTCAACTTTTTCGCTTAATAAAGCATTAAAGGGGGCTGCAATAAAATTAGTGATGACTGTAAATAACATGCCATAACTGAATATAGTGACGAATATAGCCGTCGGCCAGATAAGCCACTCTAACCAACTAAAGATGTCAGGTAGCCAGTTGATTAATGCAGTGATCCACTCTTCAAACTTTATAATTAAAAGAAACATTGAGCCAATAAAAAGCAAAATATTAATTAAAAGCGGGATAAGTACAAAACGCTTTAACCCCTTTTGGCTAATTAATTTAAATCCTGAAAAAAAATATTCCATACCTTGTGTGATCTGCACTGTAACCTCAAAAAATATTCACCATTAGTGACAGTATAAATAGCTGAGTAATTTTAAACAGTATTTTTAGGTAACAAAGTGTTTAAGTTAAATAATAACAACGGCCAGTTTACTATTTTCTCCTCCCAGCTTAATAAGCGACAATTAGTTTGCAAGCTGTATATATTAGCACTATGGCGTAATTAAACGCTAACTTAGCTTGATTTTTGGGCAGTGCAAAGCGTACTATAGCTGATCTAGCCACTCTAGGCTTAGGCATCGTTTTGATGCATTGTGGAGAAATTAGTAAAGTTGCCGCGTCAGTGCGTTGCAAAAATAAAGGGTATAAATAGTGATGTACAAAAATCAGGAAGTAATTTTACGATTGCGCGCTAATATTCCAGCGTTTGAATGCGTAAAAGGATGCCACGACTGCTGCGGGCCAGTAACAACATCTTCAGAGGAAATGTCGCGCTTACCGGTAAAAACAGATGCGGAGCATGAAGCGGCGTTAAACGAGTTCAATTGTGTGCATCTTGGTCCCAATGGCTGCACTGTATATGATGAGCGCCCATTAATTTGTCGCTTATTTGGTACTACGCCAAAAATGCCTTGCCCGAATGATCGTCGACCAGATGAGCCTGTTGACCCTAAAATTGAGCGCGAAGTACATCACTTTATAGCAAACACGCGTCAAGTATTAGTGTAAGTATCGTATTTATTAAAGTAATAGAGCGCTTATTAAGCGCTTTTTTTATGTGTGTTATACGCGTTGCTAATAATTTAGAAACTATCAATAAATTTACCCAAAATATTATCTTAGTTATTTTTACAAAAATACTATCAATACATATTAAATATATTGCGAGATTAATTATGCATTTGGCTATTAATATACTTAGCCTTATGTATCTTGTTCTATCGCTGTACTTTCCATCTCTTTATTTATATTGCTATTTCTGTTTTCCTAACCCCTTCAAAATTGTTGTTTTATATTTGTTTATTATTAAAAATAGCTGTAAGCAAGGCTTTACTATTGTGTAAATTTACTATTAATAATTAGAGTACCGTTGGATTAGGTGGCTGAAAAGGGTAAAATATTTACAAGTTGGCAGTTAAGATATTTGTTATGGCATTTTCTAAACTCGAAATAAAGTAAGATCGAAAGATAATTTAACCTTTTGATTCGCGTCGCTTCATTTCGTATTTAGGGTGGGTGTTGTGGTATGTCGCTATGTCGGTAACTAAAAATCCATCAAGAGACGATAAATGAGTACTACTGGAGTAACAAAACAACATGAGAATGAGCATTCATCTACAATAAAGTATTTGGCAGGGGTTGATATACCGGTATTTTTAATCAGTGGTGGCATTCTTGTGCTATTTGCTGTGCTAGCACTTTATGATATTGATTTGATGTCGAGTTGGATCAATACCGCTTTTGCTTTTTCTACTAAGACGTTTGGTGCCTTTTGGCAAATATTATTGCTTTCGACCTTTATAATTGGGTTGTTTCTAGCCTTTGGACGTACCGGAAAAGTGGTATTAGGTGGTTTAAAAAAGCCAGAGATTACCACCTTTAAGTGGATCAGCATTATTATGTGTACACTCCTTGCTGGTGGTGGGGTGTTTTGGGCTGCTGCTGAGCCCATGGCACATTTTATTTCGCCGCCGCCAATTTTTGGTGGTGAATCAGGCACTAAAGAGGCTGCATTTAATGCTTTAGCGCAAAGCTTTATGCATTGGGGATTTTTAGCCTGGGCTATTTTAGGTAGTCTGACTGGCATAGTTTATATGCATTTACATTACGAAAAAGGTTTACCGCTTAAGCCGCGTACTTTGTTGTATCCGGTATTTGGCGATCGCGTAATGAAAGGCGCATTTGGTGCTATTGTCGATTCGTGTTGTGTTATAGCTGTAGTAGCAGGCACGGTAGGCCCTATTGGTTTTTTAGGGTTGCAAGTAAGTTTTGGTTTAGAAAAGCTATTTGGTATTCCAGATACTTACACCACTCAAGTGGCCATTTTGTTTAGTTTAATTGCAATTTATACTCTATCTGCCGTAAGTGGTGTTACTAAAGGAATTCAATTACTCAGTCGCTTTAATGTAATTTTAGCTGTGGCGTTAATGTTGTTTATTTTACTGATGGGGCCTACAGGCTTTATTTTTGATAGCTATATTCATTCGTTTGGGCTTTATATTAATAACTTTATACCTATGGCCACTTTTCGTGCCGATACTGCCTGGTTAGACTGGTGGACAGTATTCTTTTGGGGCTGGTTTTTAGGTTACGGGCCTTTAATGGCTATGTTTGTTGCACGAATTTCGCGAGGCCGTACTATTCGCGAAATGATCACGCTTATCTCAATAATTGCTCCTGTTATTACTTGTTTTTGGTTTACGATAGTGGGTGGTTCTGGTATATTTTTTGAGTTAGCAAACCCGGGTGTTATTTCAGAACCCTTTGCGGGCTTAAATTTACCCGCTGCACTGTTGGCCATTACTGAGCAGCTGCCTATGGGCTTTGTTATATCGGTGTTGTTTTTAATTTTAACCACAATATTTGTAGCAACCACGGGTGACTCCATGACCTACTCTGTATCTATGGTAATGACGGGTAACGATCATCCGCAAACACCCGTTAGAGTGTTTTGGGGCATTATGATGGGGGTTATGGCAGCAATATTAATTTCGATAGGTTCAGGTGGTATTTCTGCACTGCAGTCGTTTATTGTAGTAACCGCCGTACCTGTATCATTTGTGTTGTTACCATCACTTTGGACTGCCCCACAAATTGCGAAAAAAATGGCTACTGAGCAAGGTTTATAAGCAATAGGTATTAAAGCTAAATAAAGGATTGATTGCCCAACGTGAGGTAATCAATCTTATTTATAGGTTAGCGCCCCCGGCATCGAGTCTAGAGTGGTCGGGGTTTTCTACCAAGACCCCACACCGAGATAATTTATTTTTAGCCAAATATCTTCGTCAATTCCGATCCCATGATTAACTGAGTGATTTTTGTTTTTTTCAATTTTTTCAGCGCTAATCATATAACTGTTATCACTTTGAAGTGAGGTAGTTATACCAACCTGCATAAATATTTGATCAATTTAACGAATTAAATTGCACTATAACGTTGTTAAAAATTTTTTATTTAGAATAACTTGATACAAAAATTTTTGCCTAGTTCTAGCGTAATTATCTTAACGTTAAATAGACCCCCTATATAAGCAGATTGGTATTAAATCGACCCTTGAACTACAAATAATGGTTAACGCTTGCTTGTTATCAGTGGTTATTAAGTTGGTTACACCGCTGCTATAGCTAGGGTAACGTCTACCTAAAACGCCCGCATAAAGTAATGCTAATACGACTAATCTGTATGTTCTTTTTATTATTTAGTGCACTTAATAGCGATAAGCCTAGTCCTAGAAGCAAAATAGGGGCGGGTATAAAAGCAGGATAAATCAATACTAAAATTGGCGTAGCAATAACCCCTAAGCCAAAACCAAGTAAACTTTGCAGTGCAGCAGCACCAGCAATAAGGGTTAAAGCAAGGATTCAAATTAAAGGCTCGGTGAGCATAATCACACAGCAAATAGGCATAACGATTAAGTTTATAAATGGTATAGCGGTTAATAACATAACAGCAAAACCAAATCCGTACGATACACCTTGCTTAGCTTTTAAATCGTCTTTCATCTGCTTAAAGTCAATTTTATGGTTATCAAACGCATAGTCTTCGTATTGCACCGCACACATCCAACACGTAAATAAACCCCATAATACTTGACCAATGACCGGTAAAACCCAAAGTAATATAAAAAAGCCAATAGTGCATAGAGGGTAGTAGCACAGCTTTGTTCACTCACGGGCAAGCATTCCAGGTACATCTTTAACTAATTCAGAAAAGCCGTCATCGCTAATTTTTTGGCCCGTTAAATAAAGCTCAACTTTTTCGCTTAATAAAGCATTGAATGGGGCTGTAATACCAACCTGCATAAATCTTTGATCAATTTAACGAATCAAATTGCACTACAACGTCGTTAAAAGTTTTTTATTTAGAACAACTAGATACAAAAATTTTTGCCTAGTTCTAGCGTAATTTTCTTAACGTTAAATAGACCCCATATATAAGCAGATTGGTATAATAAAATTAGTGATTATAGTAAATAGCATGCTGCAGCCAAATAATACGACGCAAAACTGCGATTGGCCACATTAACTACTCTAGCCAGCTTAACCACTCGGGTAGTATGTTATTTATGTAGCTAAAACAGTCGTTTAACCAGAAAAATAAAAAAACGAGCTATCAAATAGTAAAATATTAATTAAAAGCGGGATAAGCACAAAACGCTTTAACCCTTTTTGGCTAATTAATTTAAATCCTGAAAAAATATTCCATACCTTGCGTGATCTGCACTGTAACTTCAAAAATATTTTCCATTAGTGACAGTTATAAATAGCTGAGTAATTTTAAACAGTATTTTTAGGTAACAAAGTGTTAGCTTTAATGTTGCTATTTTGGTTATATGGTAACTACAGATGTTTAGTAATATGCAATTATGATTGATCAAAATAGGTCAGATTAGTTTTTTATTAATAAAATAATAAACTTACTAATCATGACTATACTGAACTTTACTCCATAGTAAAAAAGCATCTGCTTGAGGCTTTTGTTGTATCAATATGTATAAATAATGCGAGCAAGTAAAAATGGGTACGGACAGGTTAAAAAAGTTATTATCTCACCAGCAAGGCATTTTATCTAAAATTGCATTAGGGGCACCTTTAAATGAGGTGCTTACTGAAATTTGTTTATCGATAGAAAAAATTATGGATGATGAATCTGCTAGGTGTTCCATTTTATCAGCTAAAGGCGAGCAGCTTTTTCATTGTGCAGCCCCAAATATTCATCCAGAGTACTGTGGTTTGCTTAATGGAGTTTACATAGGGCCAAAAGTGGGTTCATGTGGTACTGCTGCATTTTCGAAATCGCGCATAATTGTAGAAAATATTGAAACTTCACCACTGTGGGAGGACTTTAAAGACTTAGCGTTAAAGTTTGATCTTAAGTCATGTTGGTCAACGCCTATTATGTCAACTCAAGCTGATTTGTTAGGCACCTTTGCTATTTACCATAGCAGCCCTAAAATTCCATCAAAACAAGATTTAGAATTAATAGATTTTTTTGTACACTTTTCAAGTATCGCTCTTGAAAAAAGTAACGAATTTGAAAAGGCAAAACAGCTTGTCGCTAATTTACAGCACAGTAATGAAAAATTTAAAGCCTTTACCAAAGTAATGCCCGATCTCATCCTTATTTTAAGCGAAGAGGGCGTATATACCGATGTTTATGGTACCTCTAATGAGTTACTGCTTGAGTCGACGGTAGATATTATTGGTGAAAATGTTAAAGGCTTACTTCCTCAAAAAGATGCGCAAATGATAATGGCAGTCATTGCAAAAACGTTGTCGACTAACGATATGCAAATCTTTGAATATGAATTAAATGTCCCGAAGGGGAGTATAGTTTTTGAAGGACGAGCCGCTGCTTTAGATCATTACCACCCTGAGAACCCGACAAAAAGGCATATTGTATGGATGGCCAGGGATATTTCAATAAGGAAAAAAGCAGAGCAAGAAGTTCATAAGCTCGCATTTTATGACCCACTCACCAATCTGCCAAATAGAAGAATGCTTAGTGATAGGTTAAACACGTGCGTAGAGAGCATAAAAAGTATAAAAAATATTGGAGCTTTATTATTTTTAGACCTAGATAACTTTAAGCGTATTAATGATTCGTTGGGGCACAGTGCCGGAGACGAAGTACTTGTAGAGCTATCAAAAAGATTAAACGCCATAATCAAAAGCTCAGACACGTTAGCTAGAGCCGGTGGCGATGAGTTTATTATTTTACTTGAAGATATAGGTGAAAATACAAAGCAGGCAATTTATGAATGCGAATCCGTGACTAAAAAAATTCAGAGCGTGTTTCATGATAATTTTGAAGTCGGCGAACTTGCCTTTCAAGTAAGTTGCAGCATAGGTATTTGCCTAATAGACAGCGTAAATGCACAAACTGACAATATATTAAAGTTTGCCGATACTGCTATGTATCGCTCTAAAAAGAAAGGCGGAAACAGCAGTAGTTTTTACGATCCAGCGTCGCAAACTCTGCTGGAAAAGCAAACTGAGCTTGAAACCGACATTGTTAGAGCTATTGCTTCTGATGAGTTTTGTGCTTATTTTCAGCCACAAGTTAATACTTGCGGAGATATTATTGGAGCTGAAGCGCTAATTAGATGGAACCATCCGCAAAGAGGCCTGATAGCACCAAATGAATTTATACCTATAGCCGAGCAGTACGGACTTATACAAAAACTACAAAATGCAGTATTACGCGATATATGTATTTTAATTAATGAACTTAAAGAAGCCAGCGCTATTGACGATTCGTTCTGTGTTTCAATTAATATTAGCCAAAGTCAGTTTAATTCATCAAATTTAAAAAAGGAGCTGTTTAGTACTATAAGCGAGTTTGATATTCGAGCTTCACAAATTAAGTTAGAAATAACCGAGTCGATGATCTCAAACGATATAGAATATACAATTAAACAAATGAAAGAGCTTATTGCTGCAGGCTTTTTGTTTTCGATTGATGATTTTGGAACTGGGTATTCTTGCTTAGCTTATTTAAGTGCGTTTCCTGTTAAAGAACTAAAAATAGATAAGAGCTTCATTGATAAAATTTTAGACAATGACATTGGTTTTAATATCGCGCAAACAATTATCAGCTTAGGAAAAAGCTTAAACTTAGCGGTAGTGGCAGAAGGTGTAGAAACCGCTGAGCAGTACAATTTACTTAAAAAAATGAATATTGATTCGATGCAAGGTTACTTAATCGCAAAACCAATGGATAAGGATCGCTATTTAAAATGGCATAACGCTAAAAATAAGCCTCACAATCTCATTACTTAAAGCTCAACGCAATTTAATAGCAATAATCTAACTGCTCATTTTGGTACTGGATTATTTATTGCTCTTAGTGATGAAATTTCACAATGCAGTCTCCCCTAAAGATTTTTTTGTTAAACAGTGCTAAGCTACGCCCGCTTAAATATATTATTTAAAGCTTAATCAACTTATAACAATGAATGGAAGCTTTATGCAGTTAGTCGATTTGAACCCTAATGACCCCGATGTAGTCAATGTATTTGATGATATAGACCGACTTATAAACTCTTTATATCCTGTTGCTACCGCGCAGTCTCTTGAGTTAGACGAATTAACCTCACCTAATGTATATGCTATTGGTTTAAAAACCGAAGAGGGAATTATAGCCTGCGGTGCGATTGTAGAGAAATTTGATACTCAACCTTATGGCGAAATAAGACGTTTGTACGTTAAACCAAGCCATCGTGGTAAAGGGCTATCGAGACGTATTATGCAAATTTTATTGCATCAAGCTGGTGAAAAGCAAATCCCGTTAATACGTTTAGAAACAGGCCCAAAGCAAATTAAATCGATCAGTTTATATGAAAATTTAGGCTTTAAACGTTGTGGCAGCTTTGGCTCATATGTCGATAATCCACAAAGTGTATTTATGGAACTAGGGCTTAGCCAATAAGTTAACTAGCTATGCGGCATGTTAAAGTTTAACGTGTCGTAAATATCCTTCCCTACAATCACCCATTATTACCTTGCAATAAACGCTATTCTTAAAACTAATCACTATAAAAACTCCTTTTATAGATAAGCAAAAAATACTTCACTGTTTTTAACACCTGTCTTCGTATAAAATCTGTCTCGATAATTAGTAATTAACTTACAAAGCGAGAATTTTTATCTTTTCTAATAGTAGCGATAAACCAATGAGCGAAATAACAGTAGTAACCCACAATGGTAATTTTCATGCAGACGACGTTTTTAGTATTGCGGTACTTAAACATATTTTGCCAGCGTTTAAGCTTGTTCGTACTCGCGATAAAGCGCTTATAGAAAGTGCTGATATTGTTGTTGATGTAGGCGGCGAATATAACCCAGATACAGGTCGATTTGATCATCACCAACGCGGTGGTGCGGGTGAGCGTGAAAATGGTACTCCTTTTTCATCATTTGGTTTAATTTGGAAAAAGTACGGTTTAATGCTTTGTAATGATAATCAAGCAGTAGCAGATAGAGTTGACTCTGGTTTAGTATCGACTATTGATGCCATTGACTGCGGTTATGTAAAAGGCGTAGTTGAGGGCATAACACTGAGCCAAACAATTTCAATGTTTAACCCTACATGGGAAGAAGAAAGTAACTTTGATGCCTGTTTTGATGAGGCTGTTGAATTTGCAGCGCGTATGCTAACGCGTTTTATCGCTTCAGCTCACGGTAGTGTTAATGCAAAAGCGATTGTTGCTAAAGCAATTGAAAATGCAGAAGATGCTCGAGTAATCGTGCTTGAAAAATACACCCCATGGAAAAAAACAGTGCATATTTTATCAAGCGATGCGTTATACATGGTTTATCCGTCGCATTCAGGGCAGTGGATATTACAAACAGTGCCAGTTGAGCCAGGCTCATTTGAAGATAGAAAATCGCTTCCTAAAACATGGTCAGGCCTAT
Source organism: Pseudoalteromonas sp. SWN29 (assembly GCF_015864465.1). Taxonomy (NCBI): domain Bacteria; kingdom Pseudomonadati; phylum Pseudomonadota; class Gammaproteobacteria; order Alteromonadales; family Pseudoalteromonadaceae; genus Pseudoalteromonas; species Pseudoalteromonas sp. SWN29. The sequence continues at coordinate 21,491 of NZ_JADYXE010000040.1, read as the reverse complement.
CTGATGAATCTTTTGTAGATGAAACAGGTATTGAAGACGCTGTGTTCTGTCACAATGGTTTATTTATAGCGGGTACTAAGTCGTTTGAAAGTACAATGAAGCTTGCCGCAATGGCATTAGCTGAATAAGTAAAATAGCTAAGTAACAACATTTGTACGTTACTTAGCTAATTAAATTACGTGAGAACGTTATGTTTGAAGTAAAAACTATCGCGCTATTTGTCATAACTGCTCTTGCCGAAATTATTGGCTGTTACCTTCCTTATCTTTGGCTTAAAGAGGATAAAAGTATATTACTTTTAATTCCTGGTGCTTTAAGTTTAGCTTTATTTGCTTGGTTATTATCTCTCCACCCTGATGCAGCAGGTCGTGTATATGCAGCTTATGGCGGCGTATATATTTGTGTTGCGCTATTATGGTTATGGGTTGTTGATGGCGTAAAGCTCACTATGTGGGATGGTATTGGTGGAGCTGTTGCTTTACTGGGTATGGCCATTATTATGTTTGCACCTAAAAGTGTTTAATCTCGTCCAATTTCCTTTTGTTAAAATATCCTATACTCAAATAAATTAAACTGCAGAGATAGGAAGCCAACTATGAATATTTACAAATCACTGCTTTTACTCTTTGGCTGCCTTGTTTTGATAACTGCTTGTAGTAAAAATCCTTTAAAAACCAATGTTATTACCTCGATACCTACGCCTTGGTGGGAGCCATTAACGCCTGATGTTGTTATTAATAACAATGAATTTTATTTACAAGGTTGCTCGTCTATCACTCGGGTTGCTAGTGAAGGCAGTATAAAAACAGCAAGCATTATTTTGAATATACCTACTCGGTTATTGTCTAGCTGCCCAGAAAATCAAAGCAATAAACGCCTTAAATACGATGGCATGTATCTTACATTGACGCTTTGCAGGGTGGCATTTGGCGCTGGTGGCTGCGCAGATGAGCGCTATAGAACTCTTAATTTTGTTAATTGGGAAGAGTATATAGGTATTACATGGCTCAAAAGTGAAAAGTACGAAGCATGGCGCAAACTTGGATCTACATCTTCAAAAGCAGACTCAATAACCAAAGTAGTAATTAATTAAGCAAAAATTTATATAATTTTGGAAGTGAAACTCACCATCATAACCCGCTATATACTGCCAATCATAAAGTTAATTAGCAGCTAAGCCTTATTAATTAAGGGCTCGTTGGCTGTGTAATAAAGTGGGTATTTATAATCTTAAAAATTACTCGTTACGAGTAAAAATACTTGTTGGACTTGAATCCCTATTTTTCTTTTAATGCGCGCAATCAGCCGATACTCACTATTGGCATTCATCAAATAAAAGAGAAAGATAAATGAAAGAAACAACATCACTAGAACAAGCTCGTACGAGCTACAATGTTCGTCATTGGAGCCAAGGTTTTTTTGGTATTAATGATCAAGGTGATGTGTATGTGGCGCCAAAGGCACATGCCCCAGAGCAAACTATTGCATTAACAGATATCGCAAAACAACTACAAGATAAAGGTTTAAGCCTACCTGCTTTAGTTCGTTTTCCGCAAATTTTACACCATCGTGTACACAGCTTATGCGGCGCATTTAATACTGCGATCGAAAACTATGGTTACCCTAAAGATTACCTATTAGTTTACCCAATAAAAGTAAACCAACAACGTGAAGTAGTTGAAGAAATAGTAGCAAGCCAAGCACAAGTAGAAAAAAAGCAACTTGGTTTAGAAGCAGGCAGCAAGCCTGAACTACTCACAGTATTAGCACTGGCTGAAAAAACCAGCGCCGTTATTGTATGTAATGGCTACAAAGATAAAGAATACGTACGTTTAGCACTGATTGGCGAAAAGCTAGGTCATAAAGTGTATATCGTTCTTGAAAAGCTTTCTGAGCTAGACATGGTACTTAGCCAAGCAAAAGAGCTTAACGTAAAACCACGCATTGGTATTCGCGTACGTTTAGCGTCGCAAGGTAAAGGTAAGTGGCAAGCAAGTGGCGGCGAAAAGTCAAAATTTGGTTTATCTGCATCGCAAGTTTTACACGTAGTAAATCGTTTAAAAGACGCAAACCAACTTGATTTATTGCAGCTAGTACATTTTCACTTAGGGTCGCAAATGGCAAACATTCGTGACGTACGTTTAGGCGTGAGTGAAGCTGCACGCTTTTACTGCGAACTACGTAAACTAGGCGCAGAAATTGATTGCCTTGATGTAGGCGGTGGCTTAGCTGTTGATTATGATGGAACACGTAGCCAATCGCATAACTCTATGAATTACAGCTTAGCTGAATATGCAAATAACATTGTGTACACCATTGGTGATACATGTAAGCAATATGAGCAACCAATGCCGACTATTATTTCTGAGTCGGGTCGTGCGCTTACGGCGCATCATGCTGTGCTTATTTCTAATGTTATTGGTACTGAGAGTTACACGCCAGAAGATTTAATCGCGCCAGTAGCAGATGCACCACTTTTATTAAAAAACATGTGGGCGTCGTTTGTACAGTTAACTGATTTAACAGATGACCGTGCATTAATTGAAATTTATCACGACAGCCAAGGTGATTTAGCTGAAGCGCACAACCAGTTCGCATTAGGTTTACTCGATTTATCGCAACGTGCGTGGGCTGAGCAAATTAATATTCGTATTTGTTACGAACTTAATAAGCATATGGATAATAAAAACCGTTTTCATCGTCCTATTATTGACGAGTTAAACGTACGTTTAGCCGATAAGTTTTTTGTAAACTTCTCGTTATTTCAATCGCTTCCAGATGCATGGGGTATTGATCAAGTGTTTCCGGTATTGCCATTAAGTGGCTTAACTGAAGCACCAAAAAAACGTGCTGTATTACTTGATATAACCTGTGACTCAGACGGCGCACTTGAGCATTACGTAGATGGGCAAGGCATTGAAAGCACATTACCAGTACCAGAGTTTAGTGCTGATAAACCATACTTAATGGGCTTTTTCTTGGTGGGTGCTTATCAAGAAATTTTAGGCGACATGCATAACTTGTTTGGCGATACGCACAGCGCGATTGTTAATATGGATGAGCAAGGCGTTGCTAGTATTACTGAAATAAACCAAGGCGATACGGTTGCCGATATGATGCGCTATGTACATTTAGATGTTGAGAGTTTTCAGCAATCATACGAGCACTTAGTAAGCACTAAACTTGAAAAACACGAACAGCAAAGCGTTTTAGACGAGTTGCAAAGCGGCCTTGATGGCTACACTTATTTAGAAGAGTTATAAGCAATGTCGACTTTGTTTGGTCACGCAGATCACTCATTGTACTCAAATGGGATGACGTTTTTGCGTCGTCCTATGGTGCAAAATATTAATGCAATTGATGCTGACGTAGTGGTTTTAGGCTTACCGTTTGATTTAGCGACATCGGGTCGCCCTGGTGCGCGCTTAGGTCCTGATGCCATTCGCAGAGCATCGGTTCATTTAGCATGGGAAGACACTAAATACCCGTGGACGTTTCCGTTGTTTGAGCGTTTAAAAGTGGCAGACGCAGGGGACTTTACTTACCCTGTTGGCGATCCTGAGTATTTTACTGCGCAGCTAGAAATGGCTGCTGAGCAAATACTTCGCCAAGGTAAAACGCTATTAGGTTTAGGGGGCGATCACTTTGTGACGCTTCCGCTATTACGTGCTCATGCAAAAATACATGGCAAAATGGCATTAGTACATTTTGATGCGCACACAGATACCTATAGTAACGGCTCGCGTTTTGATCACGGCACTATGTTTTATCATGCGCCAATGGAAGGGCTGATAGATGTTGAACGCAGTATACAAATAGGTATTCGTACTGACTTTGATCAAAGTAAACACGAGTTTGCTGTGATTGACGCGATGCAAGCTAACGATTTACATGCAAATGATATTGCAGCGCAAATACTTGAGCGAGTAGGTGACTTACCTGTTTACTTAACGTTTGATATAGATTGTTTAGACCCTGCGTTTGCGCCTGGTACAGGCACTCCTGTGTGTGGTGGTTTAACGTCAGATAAAGTACTTAAAGTACTGCGTGCGCTAAAAGGCATAAACATGGTGGGTATGGATGTGGTAGAAGTATCACCTTCGTATGACCAAAGTGAGCTTACTGCTATTGCCGCAGCAACCATTGCGAGCGAATTATTACATTTGTGGACACATAAAAATAAGTACTAATTTTATAAATTTTGTACTACAAAAAAAGGTATGCGCAGGCATACCCTTTTTTAGTTAGAGGTATCGATTATTCAGCAGCTTAATCTCTTTTAACCAAATAAAGCTTAAGGCAATAAGCGGCAGGTTAGTAGTTACAGGGTTAAATGCTTCAATAAGTAATTGTGGCTGCATTACAACTACAGCGAGTAAAAGGCCAATTAACGCTAAAATATTTAAGATTACTAAGTACTTATGTTTATAAAACATAAATAAACACAATCCAAATATAATTTCGCCAACACCCGCCGAACGTGTAATTAAGTCAGACACTTCTGCTGAAAAACCAGCACTGCCAGTCATTAATTTTTCAAGTGGTGCAATATGGTAAAGCTTTGGGAAAAAGCCATGATATATCCAACTTAAACTACACTATGTAGCGAGCAAGTTGAATATAACCGCGATTATTTCCTAGCATTATCAATACGCTCTTGAGCGCTTGGGTGGCTAGATAAATACTCTAATAAGTTATTCACTTTTTCGAGATGTTCGTTTTCGCTAGTATGTGCATTTTGCAGAGCTTCAATTGCATCAGCAAAATCATTACTCGAATACCCTAAGTGTTCAAGTTGTATGAGCGCAAAACTATCGGCTTCACGTTCCATATCACGTGAAAATCCTTGCTGAGCAAACGAGGCACCCGTACCTAATGCAACCTCTGCAACACCTTCTAAATCACCAAATACAACCGCTAACACAATCGTACTTGCGGCAGATTGCGCTGTAATACGTACGCTATGCTGGTGGACTACATGGCCCATTTCGTGTAGCAATACCGCTTTTAGCGCATTGGGTTTATCGGCAAGTAAATTGGCTAACTCATCGGTGACGACTATACGCCCATGGGGTAGTGCAAACGCATTAGCACCAAAGCTGTCTGATTTATAAAACGATAATCTATAAACTGATTGATCAAGCGATAACGCATTAAGCATACTTTTAAAGTGTGCTTGTACCTTAGCTTGCTGCTCTGCGGGTAGCTCACTTGGGTCAAGCGCAATTTTTTTAATAAGGGTAAAACTCTGCTCACCCATTTGCTCTACAACACTACGCGGTAGGGTATCAACACTATAAACAGCAATGGCAGGTACCGCTTTATAAAGTACTAACCACATAAACAGTGGCGTAAAAATTACGGCGGCTAAAATGGCCCATTTACTTTTTTCGAGGCGCTCCATTATGTGATGGTTATTTTCTTTAAATGGCCATCTGTAACTTACATCTTGAGGAATAAAACGACTGCCATCTTCAAAGTTTAGTTCGTCAGCAAGTCCTGCCATTCCCGAACTTAATTTTAGACTTGAGACTGCGTGACGAGCAATAACATATTCATCGTTAATAATTTCAATGTGTGTGTCGCTAATAGTTGCAACACACACTTGATAGTTACTCGATGCTTTGGGAAAAAAATGTCCCTTTACATGCATAGTGAGCTCTTAAGTTAAAGAAAGGTCAATATCAAATACGTTTGCAGCTTCTTCAGCAAATGATGATTGCTGATCCTGCGCGGTATCAATCAGATTCAATACACCAGGATAAATAGTGACGTTAGTTACATCTGCAAGCATTTTTGATGTACGTACTTTTGTCCATGGGTATGCAAGCCCTAAAGAAAATACAATAGCCAACATATTAGTGAGTAGTAAAACTGCGAAAGGAATAGGCTTTAGCTCTGATTTAAATGTAGCAACGCCTTCAAAATGGCTGTTATCGAAAATGTGATTACGAATAGCGGCGTGCCATACAGCTGAAACTATTGCAATCATCAGTACGTAGGCAATCATCATAAATATAGGAAGCATAACCATTGCAGGGGAGTTCTCTAAATTTTGTGCATTTTCAACATCTAATAAGTTGAGGCCAAATAATCCTAAAATCCCCATAAATACCACCATGGTAATAGAGCTGACCACAAAACAAATTAGCGCTGTTAGGTAATAGGTTTCGCCTTTTAGATTTACAGTAAGTGGTTTGTCGCCGTAACTAATGTTGCTATGGATATAGCTATCAATACGTTTTATAACATAAGGCATTAATAAATAGAGCGTAAATATGCTTGCTATAGGTAACAGTATAAAGTTAACAAAGGCTTCGCCATAACTGCCTTTAAAAGAAAAGCGAACATTACGATGGCGCGTCATACGCAAATTAAAACGTAAACCTTGGTTAATAATCCATGGCATTAAAAAGATAAAACCAATAGCAATAAACAGGCCAAGTATAGGCATAAAGCTGATAGAGAGTGTGTAAATAAAAAACACAATAACCGCTAAAATCCGGCCTTTTAAAATTTGAATTGGCGTTGCTAAGTAGTCAAAGCTATGACCATCTATGCGAGTATGACCGTAAAAATAGCGATGCGTACGTACTTTAGCCCACGCTGAGTATATGCCGAGCGTAATAACACTCAGTAATATATTTACAATCCAAATGCCAAAAAACTCACCGCCTTTACCACTAAACTGCACTTTTCCGCTAAAAATGGGTGCAGTTGGCTCATTTACTGGTGGGTTTGCTTCGGGGGTAGTAGGGTGTATTGATTCCATTAAAATTATATCCATGTTGTTTTTTTGTTAATTTACCTAAATTTGGTGCAAAATTCAATGTTTATAATAACACCACAGTTTTGCAAGTAGCTGATTAAAAGACTATAAGTAATAGCAGTAGGCTTAAAACTGTGTGACTATTAATTTTAAATTAAGCACAAAATTAATATAATTAGATATCTGCTTTATCGCACTCAACTTTTAACCGTTTTTAAACACATATGGATTTTTATTATGCTGCAAGCTGTTGTTTTAGGCGGGGTAGAGTTTAGCCCTTTGATTATTTACTTTCCTATCGCTTTTATTTTAACAGCCATTACACGTTTTATATTACATCGTTTAGATTGGCACGACCGTATTTGGAAGGTGGCTTGGTTTGAGGTGTCTTTATTTATTTGTTATTTGGCCTTAACCGTTTACCTACTCAGTGGAAGATAAATTAGATGACAAAATATCTACGTATACTTTTAACCATAATCGTTGTTATAGCCGCTGTATTTGCAGGACGATGGGTATGGACTGATTACATGCATACTCCTTGGACTCGAGATGGTCGTATTCGAGCTGAAATAGTCACCGTTTCGCCCGATGTGTCGGGGTGGGTAATTGGGCTAAACATTAAAGATGGTCAAAATATAAAAAAAGGTGACTTACTTTTTAGTGTTGACAACAAACGCTACCAAGCGGCACTTGATAGGAGTAAAGCGACTACTGAAAATGCTTTATACACTTGGGAGTTGGCAAAACATAAACTAGCTCGCCGAAAAGGTTTAAACACTCAGCAAGCAATTAGTGAAGAAGGGCTTGAGTCAACACGCATTAATTCAAAAATAGCAAAAGCCAATTATGAACTTGCAAAAACAGATCAAGCATTAGCTCAACTTAACTTTGATAGAGCAAAAGTGTATGCCCCCGTTAGTGGGCAAATTATTAACTTAAACTTACGCCAAGGTAATTATGTAGCTCAAGGAAAATCGGTATTTGCCATTGTAAAATCAGATTCGTTTTACGTTACGGGTTACTTTGAAGAAACTAAAATTCCTTTAATCCATGACAATCAAAAAGCTAAAATATCACTGTTAAGCGGTGGCAAGGCTTTAACCGGGCATGTAATTAGTGTGGGTAAAGCCATTGCGAATACAAACACGCAAAGTAATACACAGCTTTTACCCGTGGTACAGCAAACATTTAACTGGGTGCGTTTATCACAGCGAATTCCTGTTGATATAAAACTAGATTCGGTGCCTGAGGATATACAGCTTAGCGCCGGAATGACCGCCACAATACACCTCAATACTCAGTAGGGAGAATGCCTTGGGTGATGTATTGAGGAATTTGTTTTTTCCTAAAAAACAGGCCATTATTTTTGCAACAAAAGGCGTTATTGCTATGGCAATGTCGTTAAGCGTTGCTATGTATCTCAATCTTGATAGGCCTTATTGGGCACTAGTATCAGCTATATTTTTGCAGTTACGGCCAGAAAGCGGTTTAGTTGTAGAAAAAGCAATTTGCCAAATTGTAGGCACTATTATTGGTGGCTTATTTGGTATATTGCTGCTTACTCAGCTTATGCCTTACCCTTATTTAGCGCTTGGAACTTTAGCATTGTGGCTTGGGTTAAACTCAGCGCTTTCGGCAATGGTGCGCCAAGCTAATTTTGTTTATGCTTTTGCAATGGCAGCTGTAACGGCCGAAATTATAGTACTTTTAGTTATGGCAAACCCAACAACAGTAAGCAGCCAAGCTGTGTTTGATATAGCACAATCGCGTATGAGCGAGATAGTGGTTGGGTCTATTTGTGCGGGATTAGTTAGCCATTTATTTTGGCCAGTTAAAGTTAAAGAGACATTACAGGTTCAAGCTCGCTCTGTTATTAACCAAACACTTAACTACTTAGTTACCGAAATAGACACAAAAGGCACCCACGAAAAACGTCATCAGCAAATCGATGGAATTATGGCCACACTGGGCGTAATAAACGAAGACTCAAGCGCTGTAAGATACGAAGGCCCTAAAGGCCCTGGTCGTTCGCGCGCTGCTAACCAAGTTTCGCAAAAAGTGCTTTCGTTACTTGCTTTAATACAAATATTTGGTCGTTTACAGCGCAGCCACACTGAGCTAATCACCCCCGACTTAACCAAGCTAATGCAAAACTTAAGTGATGTTTTATGCAATATTGCAAAGTCAGATTGTTTTGAGTATTGCGCGGGTGAAGTAAAAACATACAGAAAAAACTTAACAGCCCTTAAAGCTGATAACCAGACAGACTCGCCCTTTGAATCTCATATGCTGTCACTCGCGTTAGAAGTGGCCTCAGAGTTAACCGTTTTACTAAAAGCTTATAAAGCACTTGAGGAACGAGACAAAAGCTTACTAAATGCCCCAAGTATGCTTACTTATCGCGACCCGCTAGCAGGTGTTTTTGTAGGGCTTAGAACGAGTCTCGTTTTTGTTATTGGCGCATGCATTTGGATAAGTACAGGCTCGTCAGCTGCATTAATGATCATGATTTTACCGGTAATTTTTTCAATCATGTTAGCGCGTATTCCGCTTGCCATGTTAAAGGTGGTAATAAAGCGCCTACTTATTGGCATAGTGGTCGCATCAATTGTAACTATTTTTTACGCGCTTAATTTATTATCGCAAAGTGGTGGGCAATTAGAGATTTTAATTTTAGTGCTAGCAGGCCCTTACTTTTTAGGACTACTACTGCTTGGTGATAGAGCTACACTACCTTACGGTTTAGGGTTTTGTATTCCGTTTTCTATTTTAGTGCGCCCAAGCACCGATATGAGCTTAGCGTTTTCTATCGACTATACATTAAGCGCTGCCATGGCTATTTTTACAGGAGTGAGTATTTTGTTTTGGGTATTTCATTTAATAACAGGGCCCAGTGTACGCTTGCTTGTGCATAGAGTATTTAAAACAACTCATCAAGATTTGCTTCAAATACATCAGCAGCGTACGCCAGCTATTTGGTATAACCGTAGAATGTCTGACCGCTTACTGCGCTTAACTAACTACGATCAAGGGTCGCATTCACGCGCTATTACCGATTTAGCCTTAACGGCTTTAAATGTAGGGCATGCATCTATTCGCTTGCAGTCAATTTGTACAAATCTAGCGGGTAAGGATTTAAAGCAACTTATTAGCTGGCAGCAATCCCTTGCAGATGCTTTTTTATTAGCTACTAAAGGTAAGTGTAGTAATGAGTTTAAAAATAAATCGGACGCCTTATACGCAGAGCTAGTAGATGCAGCTGGTGAAAGTAGCCAAGTAGAAACCATTAAAGGGATGTTTATGCGCATTAATCTCACTTTTGAGAGAAGCGCTAAAAAAATAGCGAGTTTAGATGTCGCTTAATAAGCACTTTTGTATTTTTGAAGTTCAGAAGTGATTGCTAAATCTGTTATACTGAGTGGATAATTTTATGGGGCTGTTATGATTTCAAAAAACCAACTCAAACTTATTCGCCAACTTGGCCAAAAAAAGTACCGAAAGCAATATAATCAATACCTTGTACAGGGTGAAAAAAACGTACTTGAGTTATTAAACAGCCCATTAAATGTGGTAAATATTTTTGCTACAAACGAATTTATAAATGCGTACCAAGGTGAGTATCAGCACGCTAATTTTATTGAAGCTGATGAAGAGACCCTCACTAAAGCCAGCACGCTAGTTAGCAATAATGCAGCTATTGCTATTGTTGATATGCCAAAGGCGGCTTTACCACAATCAAGTGGCTTAATACTCGCGCTTGATGGCGTGTCAGACCCAGGTAACTTAGGCACAATAATTAGAGTAGCTGATTGGTACGGTATTAAACATATAGTAACTAGCACCGACAGCGCAGACGCTTACAACCCTAAAACAATTAGCGCCACAATGGGCTCATTTGTAAGGGTATCGGTAAGCCAAGTAGATTTACCTGATTACTTACAGTCTTTAAATTTACCTGTTTATGGTGCTTTTTTAGATGGGCAAAGTGTACATAAAACCCAATTTACGGGCTCAGGCGTTTTACTAATGGGCAGTGAGTCGCATGGTATACGCGAGGAATGTGCAAATTTAGTGACCAATAAAATCACCATTCCCGCTTTTGGTGGAGCAGAGTCGCTTAATGTTGCAATGGCAACCGGTATTATTTTAGATAACTTCAAACGACAAGCTTAATCTATTAGTAAATTATGGGTTAAATTGTTTATGACAAATAACAATAATAAATTGGTAATAACAATAAGATGCGCTTAAGCACTATTAAATTAGCGGGCTTTAAATCGTTTGTAGAGCCCACTAAAATTCCATTTCCTGATCAAATGACGTGTGTTGTAGGCCCTAATGGCTGTGGCAAATCGAACGTTATTGATGCAGTGCGATGGGTGCTAGGTGAAAGCTCTGCTAAAAATCTGCGTGGCGATGCCATGACCGACGTTATTTTTAATGGCTCAACTAATCGTAAAGCCATATCGCAGGCCTCCGTAGAGCTTGTTTTTGATAACGACAAAGGTAATCCTTCAAATACATTTGCCGACAGAAACCAAATTGCCATTAAGCGTTTAGTAACGCGCGACGGGCAGTCACTATATTTTTTAAATGGTAGTAAATGCCGTAAGCGCGATATTACCGATATATTTTTAGGTACTGGGCTTGGTCCGCGAAGTTATGCGATTATTGAACAAGGGATGATCTCGCGCTTAATAGAGAGTAAACCACAAGAGCTACGCGTATTTTTAGAAGAAGCCGCTGGTGTTTCTAAATACAAAGAACGCCGCCGCGAAACCCAAACACGTATTAAAAGCACCCGCGAAAACCTTGAACGTTTACTCGATGTGCGTAAAGAGCTGCAAAGCCAGTTAGATAAACTCGCTGTGCAGTCAGTTGATGCAAAAAAATACCGTGAGTTAAAAGCGCAAGAGCGCACGCTAAAAGGGCAAATTGCGGTTTTAAAGTGGCAAAAGCTACACCAGCAACAACTTGAAAAAAGTGCCCAAATTAAAAAGCTGAACGATCAGATTTCGTTTTTTAAAACAGCTAACTCAGGGCATGACGATGTACTTGCAAGCTTAGAAGGACAAGTGCAAGCTCAGCAAGATAAACTAAGCGATGCACAGCACCAGCAACATGTAATACATACCGAGCTTACCCGCGCTGAGCAACAGCAAATAAGTGTAAAGCAGCAAACCCAAACACTTAAACAAAATTTAATTAAATTACAGCAACGCCAAACCCATAGCACTGAGGTTAAAACGCAGCAGCAAATTGTGTGCGAACAGCTAAATGAAACCCTACAAGAGGCAAGTGAAAACAGCCTAATGTGCGAAGAGCAAGTTAGTGGGTTAACGCATGAGCTTGAGGACTTATTATCACTTAAGCAGCGCCGTAACACTCACTGGCAAGCTTTGTGTGAGCAACAGCAACAACTTAATAATAATGCGCAACTGCATAGCAGCCACATTAAGCAAACGCAGCAGCAAATAAGTCACGTTAACGAGCAACTTAATCAGTTAAATTCGCAGCTTAGCGAGCTACAAAGTAGTGATGTAGAGCAACAATTAACGCAGCAAACACAGCAAACACAAATATTAACTCAAGAACTGGCCGCTAAACAAACAGCGCATACGCAGTGCAGCGCAAAGCTTGAAGTGCAAAATGAGCGTGTTAATAACTCACAAAAGCAATACTCAGCGCTTACTCAAACAATAAATGAGTTAAAAGCCAGTATAACCGGGCTTAAAAGTACATTAGGGCTTGATGACGAAAATGAAAATACTAATGTGTTGTTTAATCAGCTAAGTGTTAAAGAAGGCTTTGAACCCTTAATAGAGCAAGCACTTAAATCGCTAGAGCATTTAAATGTAAGTGAGCAGCAAGCTGATAATAGTGTGTGGCCAATTAGTACTAAGCACATTGCTGAAAATAGCTTAGCGACATTTGTAACAAGTGGCGTGTATCCAGAACATTTAACGTGTATTGCTTATAGCGAGAGCGGTGATTTAACCCTGCTAAAAGATACTTTTTATACAGCTGTTATGGATAAAAGTGGTGCTTTATATGGTCGAAATTGGCATGTAAGCGCCGATCGCAATGCCGAAAACTCATTGCTTTTAAAACATAAGCAATTACAGGATAAAACTCAGCAGTTAACTAGTGCCGAGTATGAGCTAAAACAAATAACATCGACTCGTGATGAACATATAGCCAAGCAAGTAAAGTTAACTAACGAGCAGAGCGAGCTTAAAGAAGCGATACATGAGCTTGCGCAAAATATAGCGGTAGGGAGTACGCGAAGCGATATGCTCAAACAGCAAGTAGCGCACTTTAAGCTGCAGCTTGAAAAACGACAGCAACAAAAACAGCAATTAACCACTCAGCATTTGCAATTAAATACCGTGCTTGGTGGGCAAACAGAGCAATTTGAAGTGTTAAATGAGCAGCAGCTCAACTTAACGGATGAGGTTGACGCTGCAAATAGCCTGCGCTCACAAAGTGATAAAAGTTATAGCGAAGCATTAAGCATGCTTGAGCAATATAAAACACAAGCGCATAAGGCAACGCTTACTGAGCAAAAGGCACGCAGTGAATGGCAGTTAAGCCAAACTAAACTCAGCCATGCAGAGCAAGAGCATGTTAGTGCCTCTGAAGGCGCACAAGAATTACTCAATGAAATAGAAGAGCTGCTTATACCAGAGCAAGAACTTGGCGATAAAATAACGGAGTTTTTAGCGCAACATCAAAAAGGTGACCAGGCACTGGTATTACTTCAAAAAGAATTAGTTCAAGCCAAAGAAAGCTTAAACGCTAAGCAAGTAAGCCTTAAAAATTCACAAGGTGAGCTGGTGGGTTTGCAAGAGCAACATCAAAAGCTAATAATTGAAGAGCAAAGTTTACTTATAAAAGCGCAGCTTGCGCTCGAACCATTAGAAGATTTAAAGCAAAGTTTAAAAGCAATACTCGATGAATTACCTGATTCATTAAGTTTAAGCGCAGCGCAAAATCAGTTAGCCGGATTTACTAATCAGTTAGAAAAATTAGGCGCGGTAAATTTAGCGGCAATAGGAGAGTTTGATTTAGCTAAAGCCCGTAGTGATTATCTTGATAATCAATTAGATGACTTAACCAAAGCGTTAAGTACCCTTGAAGGAGCTATTCGTAAAATTGATAGTGAGACTAAAACACGCTTTAAAGCGACGTTCGATCAGGTAAATGAGGACTTTGCAGAGCTCTTTCCTAAAGTTTTTGGTGGCGGGAGCGCGTATTTAGAATTAACCAGTGACGATTTACTCGAAAGTGGTGTTAGTATAATGGCACGACCACCGGGTAAGAAAAATTCAACAATTCATTTGTTAAGTGGTGGAGAAAAAGCGCTGACCGCATTATCATTAGTGTTTTCTATATTCAGGCTCAATCCAGCTCCTTTCTGTATGCTGGACGAAGTAGATGCACCATTAGATGATGCCAACGTTGTCCGTTTTTGCCGTTTGGTTGAAGAAATGTCACAATCTGTGCAGTTTATTTATATTAGTCATAATAAAATTGCGATGGAAATGGCAGGTAGATTAACGGGTGTTACTATGGCAGAACCTGGCGTATCGCGTATGGTTGCTGTAGATATAGAACAAGCTGTGCAACTTGCACACGTATAAATTTTTATAACAAGTGTATTAGTTTTTAATTAATATACAGGCTTTAGGCATATCAAATAATAAAAGGTGAGGGGATGGCCGAACAATTAAGATGGGTTTTAATCGTTATCAGTGTAGTTGTCATTGGTGGTTTATTAATACATGGATTGTGGTCTGTTAGAAAAAAAGACCGCCCAGAAGTATCGGATAATGAACGGGTTGAGCCATTGCAAGAGAGTGCACCTGCTTCATCTAAACCGTTTCGTACTGAGGCTGAGCCAAAAGAGCCGATGCAAAACGAACGTGACGAGCCGCAATTTGGTGAGCTTAACTTTGATGAAAATGAGCCGCAAATTGATACGAGCGTCCCAGAAGTTCCTATTGAAGATGATTTAGAAATAGTTGATGACCTAGAAGCAAAAGAGCAAAGCGTTGAAGAAGCACCTGCCCAAATGTCTGACTTTGTTATTGTGCATATTCAAATGCCAGAAGAGCTTAGCATGCAGGGTAGTAAATTATTACCAGCAGTTAACACTTTAGGTTTTAAATATTCTGAGGAAGGCTTTTTTAATCGCCACTTAGATCCGGCTGGTCAAGGCCCTGTTTTATTTAGATTAGTAAATATGTACAACCCAGGTACGTTCGATATTGATAATATGGAACAATTTAGTACCGCTGGGGTAAGCTTATTTATGACATTACCTTGTGACGGCGATGGCTTAGCTGCATTTAATATGTTGCACAGCGCAGCTAAAAAATTAGCGGATGAATTTGGTGCACAAATTTTAGATGCTGAGCGAAATGAAATGACGGTAGATCGCGTAAGACAATATGTTGAGCAGGTCCGTTCTTTTTCAGCGTAAATAACGCATACATTATATTTTTATAAGCCACTGGACGGTGAATCGTCAAAGTGGCTTTTTTTATGTTTATTGAGGTTTAAATGTCTAGCAGCATTAGTGAGCAAGTTAATCATCTTCGTACTACATTAGAGCAACACAACTATAATTATTATGTGCTCGACACCCCTAGTATTCCTGATTCTGAATACGATAGGTTATTACGCGAACTAAGCGCACTAGAAACACAGCACCCAGAATTTTTAACCGCCGACTCTCCTACACAAAAAGTAGGCGGTGCAGCACTTAGTAAATTTGAGCAAGTAGCGCACCAAGTACCCATGCTCTCACTTGATAACGCCTTTAGTGAAGAAGAATTCACTGCGTTTAATCGCCGTATAAAAGAGCGTTTAATGAGTACTGATGAGCTTACTTTTTGTTGTGAACCAAAACTTGATGGTTTAGCTGTATCAATTATTTATCGCGATGGTGTGCTTGTACAAGCGGCTACTCGAGGTGATGGTTTTACCGGTGAAAACATTACTCAAAATGTTAAAACCATTCGTAATGTACCGCTCAAGCTCCGTGGTGATTACCCAAAAGAGCTTGAAGTTCGCGGCGAAGTATTTATGGACAGCGCTGGCTTTGATAAATTGAATACTGAAGCGCAAAAACGCGGTGAAAAAGTATTTGTTAACCCGCGTAATGCAGCCGCGGGGAGTTTGCGTCAACTCGACTCTAAAATTACCGCTAAACGCCCACTCATGTTTTATGCGTACAGCACCGGGCTTGTTGCTGATGGCAGCATTCCTGAGGATCACTATCAGCAATTAGAAAAGCTGACTGATTGGGGGCTACCTTTGTGCCCAGAAACAAAATTAGTTGAAGGTCCAAAAGCCGCGCTCGAGTACTACAGCGATATTTTAACGCGCCGTGGTGAGCTTAAATATGAAATTGATGGCGTAGTAATAAAAATAAATAAAAAGACCTTACAAGAGCGTTTAGGCTTTGTGGCACGTGCTCCTCGTTGGGCTATTGCGTATAAGTTTCCGGCGCAAGAGGAAATAACTCAACTACTTGATGTTGATTTTCAAGTCGGTCGTACTGGCGCCATTACACCTGTTGCACGTTTAAAGCCTGTTTTTGTGGGTGGCGTTACCGTATCAAATGCAACGCTTCATAACAGTGATGAAGTTGCACGTTTAGGCGTAAAAGTAGGCGATACAGTTATTATTCGCCGTGCTGGAGACGTAATCCCACAAATAACTCAAGTTGTACTTGAACGCAGACCTGATGATGCCAGAGATATCGAATTCCCGACGACTTGCCCAATCTGTGATTCTCATGTTGAAAAGGTTGAAGGCGAAGCTGTAGCCCGTTGTACGGGTGGACTTGTATGTCCTGCACAGCGTAAGCAAGCTATTAAGCACTTTGCTTCGCGCAAAGCGCTGGATATAGATGGTCTTGGCGATAAGATTGTTGATCAGTTAGTCGATAGAGAACTTATAAAAACGCCTGCTGATTTGTTTATTTTAAAACAGGGGCATTTTGAGTCACTTGAACGTATGGGACCTAAGTCAGCTAAAAACTTAGTAACAGCACTTGAAGAGGCTAAAGGCACTACGCTTGCTAAGTTTTTATATTCATTAGGTATTCGAGAAGCCGGGGAGGCAACAGCACAAAATTTAGCAAATCACTTCCTATCCCTTGAAAATGTAATAAATGCCAGCATTGATAGTTTAACGCAGGTGAGCGATGTAGGCGAAATTGTAGCTGCTCATGTTCGTGGCTTTTTTGATGAAGAGCATAATTTAGCAGTTGTTAATGCGCTTATAGAGCAAGGCGTAAATTGGCCAGCGCTAAGTGCACCTTCTGAGGAAGAACAGCCGCTAGCAGGGCTTACTTATGTACTTACAGGTACGCTTAATACACTTAATCGTAATGATGCTAAAGCGCGCTTACAGCAACTAGGCGCCAAAGTATCGGGTAGTGTATCGGCTAAAACAGATGCACTAGTAGCAGGTGAAAAAGCAGGTTCAAAATTAACTAAAGCACAAGACCTAGGTATCGACATACTAACGGAAGATGAGTTAATAGAGCTGCTTATAAAGCATAACGGTTAGGAAAACAAAAATGAGCCGATATGGGCCAGAATACTGGGATAAGTACGGAAGTTACCGTACACCTATTGCATTTCATTTAAGTGTACTTGTGCTTTTACGCGGCTATTTTATTTGGGTGATAGCGGCTTTAAGCCGCAGACCTGAACTGGATTTAATGTCGTTATTTTTTAAAAATAAAAATGACTTTTTTATCGCAATAACGATTGGAAGTATTGCAATAATACCGACTATTTTATTTTGCTTACGCAGGCCCCGAGACTCACTTAGTGCGAGCGACAGGCTAGCAAAAATATGGCGACATATGCGTTGGCCCCTTATTTTATGCGCAGTTGTAGATTTGACATGGTTAAGTGTTCAAGCTGCGCATAGTCATTATCGATTTTCACCATTTTTAGCCATACAAATGATGATTGTTTTATGGGTACTGTGGTATTTGATGAAAAGCCGTTATTTAACTGTTTTTTTTAATGATTGGCCTGAGCCGACAGAAAAAGCATCAGAAGAAAAAAAGCGACTTAAAAGGGATTAGATGTGGACGCTGTAAATAAAAAAATAGCGATAGCGGTTTCGCTAATAGGATTAGTGCTTGTTATTTTAATGATTAGCACTGAGCTTTTAGAGTTTATGTGGTTTAAAGTGTTATTTGGATTATGGATATTTATTTTTTGTTCAAGTATTTATAGACTTACCCTGCTATTTAAATCAAGAAATAGGTTAGAAGATTTTATTCAACGAGATGCCCAGCACTTATTACTTTTTAGTTTGATGGGATTTTTTGATAAAAAGCACGGTCCAGATTGGTTAGTTATTGAGAGTATTGAACGTATAACGACAAAGGATGATGGGCTAATAATTTATAGTAATAACGAGCGTCAAATGAGCGTTAGTTTGCCTGTAAAAAAAGCAGAACTAGCTAGTTTTATTAAACGAATACTTACCGATTCAGAAAAGCAAAACATTACCTTTGATTAGGCTGATCTTCGCTCTATTCAAAAACGTAATACTTGGTGATACTTTTCTATAAATTTAGAAAGTACCGCTAATCAACTATTCAATGAGGTTATTATGTTGAAGTGGAATGATGTTATTAATTTTGCCACCAACGGCAATCCTACCCCGAGTAAAAAAGTAGTCAAAACTGATGAGCAATGGCGGATGCAACTATCAGAAGATGAATATTACGTAACACGTAAAAAGGGAACAGAACGCCCAGGTAGCTCGGGTAGTTGTACATTGCTCGAACCTGGCAAGTATGTGTGCATTTGCTGTGATAATCTATTGTTTGATGCAGATGAAAAGTTTGATAGCGGTACTGGTTGGCCGTCATTTACGCAACCTGCAACAATTGAAGCAATTGGTTATGTAAGCGATACAAGTCATGGTATGGAGCGCATAGAAGTGGTTTGTAACATGTGTGATTCGCACTTAGGGCATATATTTCCAGATGGCCCATTGCCAACAGGTTTACGTTATTGCGTTAATGCCGCATCAATGAAAAAACTCTAATATTTTATTTATTAGGGCGTGTTGATCTTTGTGGATTGAAATTTGTTCAATCTAGGGGCGATTAAATCGCGGCGCGAGGTTTGTAACCTAGTGGGCTAAGTAAAAACCGAGCAACAAAGAGTTAATCGTCCCTAGAAAGAACCCAAAGGGCAGCGCATGTTTGGTATTTATGCTGCGTTATCGCCTATTCATGGGGAATAACCACACTACATAGGCTCCGCCTTGCCTAAAAACCAAACATACTGCTGCAAATTCACCCACCAAAGATCAACGCGCCCTAGCGCTTTGAATATCTAAATTCATTTCTTTTGCTATATGTAAAATCTTATCTAAACGCTGCGTCTGATCTGCTTGTAACTTAGCTTTATCAAGAAGGGCGTAGCATCTTTTAGCAAGTTCTATGTTGAATGAGCTGCCAGATTGCTTGGTTGAATCAAATAAACACTGTAATAAATTAAGTGCGATATTTTGATTACGAGGCATGACTCTAAATGCTTGTGTAAACGCTTCCAGTGCCGTATTTAATTGGCCTTTATTAAATTGATTAACTGCATGGTTGTTAAGCTCCTTAGGACCCATTTTAATATCGCGTCGCTCACTTTGTTGCTGCTGAATATAACGCAAGTAAGTTGTGTCGCTAACCGCAGGGTGTCTTTCACAGTGGCTGATTATTTGAGTGAATAAGGCTTGTGCCTTTTGATGAAACCCCAACTCATGAAACGCCTTTGCTTTATCAAGTGCGCCATCAACCGATCGGATATGAGTATCGTCATCATCAAGCTGCTCAATTAGCTTTTTAGCTTTTTGGTGCTCGTCTTTTAAATAATGAAGTCGTGCATTAAGTACATCAATTTGAGCTTTATTCGCATTATTAGGAAACTGTTTTTTTAAATCATTAATGTACTGATTAGTTTGCCTTGAAATTCGCTGTATTTGGTCGGTTTGATCAGTCGTTAGCGCAAAGTCGATACCTGCACGTGCTGCATTCAAATATACATCGGGGTGGTCGTGTATTGAGTGTTTTGCAAAGGTGGCTATATCTTTTTGAGTTAAATAGCTTTTTTCGTAGTCGTGATTAATTAGCGACACATTACTTAGCGATTTTTGGCGTGTGATATTTCGCGGTGCAATTTCTGCAGCTTGGCTTAAAAAGCTTTGTGCTAGCTCAAATTGATTTAGCTTTATTTCTAATCTGCCCAACAAATCAAGGGCTACTAAACGAGTTTCTTGGCGCTCTAACATTGTTTTGAGCATTCGCTGCGCCAAAATATGTTCGTTATTCGCTATAAGTGCTTCTACTAAGCCTACTTTTGCCCAAGCAAATTTTTGAATGTCGAGAACAGACTTAAAAAAGTCTTTCGCATCTTGAGCGCGCTTTAAGCGAAGTAAGGCATCACCTTTTAAGCGAAGTAGGATAGGGCTGTAATTATTATTTTTTTTATCCAGAGCGGTATCAATAAACTTAATAGCTTTTGAATCGTTACCATCATCAATTAATGAATACACTGTTTGTAAGTCGTGTTTACGCTTTAGGATTCGTTCAATGCGTATTTTAAGCTCTTGTACTGTAAAAGGTTTAACTAAAAAGTCATCAGGTTGCAGCTCAAGAACACTATGAACAAGTGAGCCACTTGTTTCTGCTGAGATAAAAATAAAGCCAGTCGAGCTTTTTATGAGTTGCTTTACACGTAGCTCTTCATAAAGCTGGTAGCCATCTTGGTGTTTATTTAAGTTGAATGAGCAAACGATTAGATCAAATTCTTCACTTAAACACTGCTCTTTTGCAGAATTTGCATGATCAGCAAAGCGCAACTGCCGAAAGCCAAGCCTTTCTAACGATTGTTTCATATAGCTTTGAGCAAGTGGCTGCTCTTCTACTATAAGTATTTTGGCTTTTGAATAGATCTTAGTTGGCATTGGCTTAAGCGTAATTGTATTTAACACAGACTATAATCAACAGTTTAACTCCTTACAAGGGAATTTAAATGATAGCTGTATTTATTAGGTACTTAACTTTGCCTAATACGTTTATCTAACTACGAAGGTACTGAGCCGAATAACATAATTAAAAACTAAATAAGTAAAATTGATAACGCTATATTTGATGAGTGCTTTGATATGGAAATTTAGATTTTAATAAAAATATGAAATGTATTTAAGGTAAAAAGAGGAGTTAAACGTATTCAATATGGGAAAAGAGTTATTACTAGAGAAGTTGTCATTTAAAGAGTTATCTGATGGTATCTATATGTGGTGGGTGATTACTTGGCTTGATACCAGTGACTTAATTACATACGACTTATACCAACCTGCATAAATCTTTGATCAATTTAACGAATTAAATTGCACTATAACGTCGTTAAAAATTTTTTATTTAGAACAACTAGATACAAAAACTTTTGCCTAGTTCTAGCGTAATTTTCTTAACGTTAAATAGACCCCATATATAAGCAGATTGGTATTATATATTGAGTTTTTATGAAGTTCTTAAATGTATTTAATATGCGAAGAAAGAGTTATTACTAGAGAGGTTGTCTGATGGTATTTATATGTGGTGGGTGATACTGGACTTGAACCAGTGACCCTCGCCTTGTAAGGGCGATGCTCTCCCAACTGAGCTAATCACCCA
>NZ_JADYXE010000004.1:0-137204 GCF_015864465.1 Pseudoalteromonas sp. SWN29 | reverse complement strand
GAAATCAGTCTTCCTCTTTTTCTTTCCAATAGGCATCGAACTTTTTTCCGAGAACGAGTAAAGCTGCCGCTTCTGCTAACGCTTTATCCTTTCTACGTAACTCGCGTTCGAGCTCGTTAATGCGTTTTTTATCGGTCTTCTGCTCAGGTGTTATCTTGGCTTTTCTCGTGAGTGTTGTGCTTGGATTGCCGGCAATACAAGCTTGCTTCCATTCGTTAACTTGCTCAGGGTATAACCCTTTAGCTCGGCAATATTCACTTAACTCAACTGCCGACAAAGAGGCTGCTTCCAATACCACTGAAAACTTTTCCTCACTTGACCACTTATCTGATGAACTGACTTTTGACACGTTTAACCCTGAGGTATTAAATTGCTTTTGCCAACTATACAGGGTTGAAAGCTTAATGCCTTCTTGTTCTGCAAACTGACGAACCGACAAATCACTTTGACTAAGCTTGTTTAATATCGCTTCTTTAAATTGAACTGAATGCCTTTGATAATTCACTTACTTTAACTTACCGCGCCCTGTTTATTTGTAAATTAATTGAGGCGACAACTATCCTGACACAGGGGGATACCGCTGCCGATTCTTACTTTATTATTGGCTCAACCATAAAAACGAGCCGCACAGTAGAAATAGACGGTAATACATATCCATACGTACCTATTGATGTATCAAGTGACTCGCACCCATTTTATACAGGCAAGCAAAAAACAACCGCTACAGATGGCCGCGTTGCGCAGTTTAATCGTCGTTTTAAAAGTTTATCGACTGTTAAAAAGGAAAAGGTATGAAAGTATTAAGCTCTCTAAAAAGTGCCAAGCAACGTCCGGGGTGTCAAATTGTAAAACGCAAAGGCCGCGTATTTGTAATTTGTAAAAACAACCCACGCTTTAAAGCAGTACAAGGAATGAAAAAGAAATAAGTTAAACGGGGATGCTCAACATATAATTAGGTAGCTTGCTTAAGCTACCTAATTTAGAGGGACTATTTTACCACTACCGAGAACTCAGGTACTGCCTGAATCACTTTTTTAACGGTACAGGTATTTACAGCTGCAATAAGCGCCTTTTTATACTTATCAGGGAAGCCATCTGGTAAGTTAATCTCTATTGAAAATAACTTTTTACCGTTGTCATCTACATTTTCGTTATTTTGTGTGAGCGTCATACCTTCAGTGGAAATATCGCGTTGCTCACAAAATTTACGTGCATAAAAACCTGCACATAAAACCATACTTACTAAAAAGTAATCAAACGGTTCAGGGAATTCAGCCCCGCCACCAGCATTTATACTTTGATCGCTTATTACTTCTAGGTCGCCAAATTTAGCGCTTTGCTTTTGGCCTTCTAACATTGAAACTGAAATTTCCATTGTGTTTCCTTATATTTATTGCTGCAGATACCTTTAACGCAATTAATTAAAAGTAACTCCTAAAGATACATAGTGTTTAGGTTTACGAACCGAATAGTAATTCAAAGAATCCTGGAGGCTCATGTAACTCATGATATTTTTTACGTAAATTATCTATATTTTTCAGTGGTTCTTTTGCCGCACTTAGCCCCTGCTCGTTAGCTGCTTTTTTTGCAAGTTCAGCTTGAGTAATCACTTTATCAAGGCCTTGTAATGATTGTTCAGCTTTTTTGTAAAACTTAGCCGTTTTACTTACTTTTACCAGCTTAATAAATTCATCGATTGCAGTATTAAATTCGTCAATCTGTGTAGCCTGCACTGCTTGTTTGTATGCAAGGCCGGTGTTTTTCATATTTATTTCAAGATCGACTGGCTGCTGGGCTAAAGCCAACGAGCTAAATAGTAACGTAATAGCTAAATAAAAATACTTCATGAAAAACCCTATAAATAAAAGAGGGCTAATTATATCAATTATAGTGATGAAAGTAACTCTACAGAAAGAATATGCTATTAACTGGTGTAAAGGGGCTTTACAGTAAACAACCACAGAATTTAGGCAATAAAAAAGTCTGCATTTGCAGACTTTTTAAAGAGTTAGCATTTATTTAATATTACTCAGCCACACACTTTGATACGGCTCAAGTTCTATTGTTAATTGGCTTTCTTCAATCGTTTTATCTGCCACCAAATCAAACCACTTTTGAGTATTAATCAAATTTAGGTCGGCCAATGTGAGTGTTTGTGGTTTATCGCTAATGTTATAAACACAAAATATGCTTTGGCGACGGTCAATGCTTTGCCTCCAAAAGCCAAATAACCCACCTGCTAAATGCAGCGTAAACTGTGTAGCATTTGGGTGAAAGGCACTTTGCTTTTTACGTACTGCCAATAAGCTTTTTATGCCGTTGAACACTTTATGATGATGGCTATACTTTTCGCCAATGGCCGCTAATAGCTTTGACTCTTGCCAGCGATGGCGGTTTATAGCGCGGTTATGCTGTGAATTTTCAAATCGCTCGTAATCGTTAGTTGTACCTAATAAACTGTGAATATAAAGCCCTGGTATGCCTTCAAGTGCAAACATAATGGCGTGAGCACACATAAACCGCTCAAGGCCAAACTTATCTGGGCCATTGTGCGTCCCTTGGAGTGCATCAAATAAAGCAATATTTAGCTCGTACGGTGTATGTGTGCCATCGTTACTTGTACGCATTGATACACGACCACCAAACTGCATGGTTGTACTTACTAGTGACGCCACTTCGCTGGGTTGTAGTAAACCTTCAATGGGTCTGAGCCCTATTCCATCGTGCGAGGCTATAAAGTTAAAGTATGCAGTACCATTTTGCGCAGGCGGCATGCTCATCATCCAATGTTTAATTGCTGTGCTATCGCCGCTAAGTAATGTGTGTAGCAACAATGGCGGTAAGGCAAAGTTATAAATACTGTGCGCTTCGTTAGCATTACCAAAGTACGATAGGTTTTCTTGGTTTGGAATATTGGTTTCGGTAATTATAACTACGCTGGGCTCTGCGTGCTCAATAAGTGTTCGCATTAGCCTTACGGCTTCATGTGTTTGCGGCAAATTTATGCAACTGGTATTAAGCTGCTTCCACAAAAATGCGACCGCATCGAGTCTAAACAAACGCACGCCATTGTCTAAATAATGCCTAATTATTCCCACAAACTCTTTAAGTACCTCGGGGTTTGCAAAATCAAAATCAACCTGATCGTGACTAAACGTACACCACACGTGCTTTTCGCCGCTTGGCGTTGTTACCGTATTTAATAGCGATGAGGTTCGCGGGCGTACAACTTGGCTTAAATCATCCGTTAAGCTAGCCGTTTTAAAGTAGTCTTTACCCGGGTGTAAATCATTTAAAAAGTTTTCAAACCATACGCTTCTGCTTGAGCAATGGTTTATAACTAAATCTGCCATTAGCTTTACATCTTTAGCGATATTTTGAATATCTCCCCAATCACCCAACGACTCGTTAACTTGCACGTAGTTCATTACCGCAAAGCCTTCGTCTGAGCTGTACGGGTAAAATGGCAATATATGCAGGGCATTTAGCTGCATATCGCACTGCTCTTTTATAAAGCGGTGCAACGTTTTAAGCGGTGCTTCTATTGGGCTTGATACAGCAAACTCACTATCGTCGTGTTTAATAATAGAGTCGCCATAAGCAATCAATACTATATCTTGCTCATCCCATCTGTTTGTATGGGGGGTCGGGTCGCGCAGTGCATTGCTACCTAATATAATTTTAATAAGTTGCTGAGCAAGCTCAGTAACCGATAAAGGCAGCTCAACTCCCTCATAAATAATATGAAGATGTTGCTCTACTCGTTGTAAAAATAATTCGCTAACTGAAATCACATGCGCCCCTAATATTTATTGTTTAGACTTATAGGCTAGTTAACCTGCGTACAGGTTAACTATATTCTTCGTTATCTAGCTCTACGGCTTCTTTTAAGCGCTCAAGTACGTCTGGCATTGCTGATACAACACGGTTCCAACTTGGCACAAATGGCGCTTCCATTGGGTTTTCTAAAAAGTGTTGGCCTGCTTCCATAATATTTTGTGCAAACATTTCTACTGCTTTTTCTTCTTGGTGAACATCAAGCGTTAAGCCGTTCATAAGCGCATCGTTATGATACGTTTCTATAAAATCTAGACCGATACGGTAGTACGTTGCTTTTAGTGAGCGAATTGTTTCGCTGGTAAAAGTGACACCTTGAGTTGCCAGCTTTCTAAACAATGCCTTAGTAATATCAATCGACATTTTAGACAAACCTGCACTTTGGTCATCAAGTGAAAGTTCTTGGTGCTTATGATCGTAATTATCGGCAATATCTACCTGGCACAAGCGGTTATGTGAATAGTTACGATACATTTCACTCAGTACGCCTATTTCAAGGCCCCAATCACTTGGAATGCGAATATCGTTTAATACATCGCGTCTAAACGAAAACTCACCAGCTAATGGGTATCTAAAAGAGTCCATATATTCAAGGTAGTCTGTATTGCCTAAAATTGTTTTAAACGAGCGAAGCAGTGGCGTTACTAATAAGCGCGATACACGGCCATTAATTTTGCCATTAGCAGTACGCGGGTAAAACCCTTTACAAAATTCATAGTTAAAACGTGGATGCGC
Organism: Pseudoalteromonas sp. SWN29; assembly: GCF_015864465.1. Lineage (NCBI taxonomy): Bacteria > Pseudomonadati > Pseudomonadota > Gammaproteobacteria > Alteromonadales > Pseudoalteromonadaceae > Pseudoalteromonas > Pseudoalteromonas sp. SWN29. The sequence continues at coordinate 132,632 of NZ_JADYXE010000004.1, read as the reverse complement.
AACAGGGTAAATTAACCGCGCTAGTAAGCTTCTGTCGTAGGTTAAAATATCGCAATCATGCAGCGCAATAGACTCTACTTCCGCTGTTGCTAATTTATAGCCCATGCAGTACCACACATTACGGCCTTTACCAAGCTCACGCGGTGCAACACCTAGCTCTTGTAATTCTTTATCGAGTGCTTGTAAGCGTGGGCCGTCATTCCATAATACTTTGTGGTTTTGGTTTAACTCTTTAAAAAAGCCAAGTGCATGGCGGTACTGTGCTTCGTCGGCTCTATCTAGCCCAATAGTAATTTGTGATAAATACGGTACTTCGCGTAATTCACTTACTATATTTTGAAGCGCAGGGCCTTCTAATTCACTAAATAACGAAGGGAGTATTAATCCCATTGGACGCTGCTTACTAAAAGTAAGTAGCTCTTTTTCTAGGTCTTCTATTGGTCTGTCGGCAATGTTATGTAATGTTGTAATAATGCCATTTTGATAAAAATCAGCCATGAGATGTTTGCTCCTCAGAAATACTTAAAATACTGCTAATGCACGGCAACGATGTTATTTCTTCAATCCAGCCCAGCGGTGCCGGTGATTGAGAGTATCGTGCTTTGTTGTGCGACAATTTAACCGGCTTTTTACTCGCCGGATTGGCAATAATAATGGCGATATTTGCGTGCTCTAACATTTGCTTATCGTTATCGCTATCACCCAGTGCTATAACCGTGAGAGGCTTTCTGAAATGATGGGTAAACTGTTTAACTAACCACTGCTGTGCAGCGCTTTTATCGGTATTTTTGGCAATATGAATGAAGCGTCCGCCAATTTTTATATCGTAGCCGAGTGCTTCAACATCGTTTACAAAGGCTGTGAGTAATTCGTCGTTGCCATACCAATAAAGAGGGTCTGAATAATCGCGAGTTTGTGCGCGTCTTGCTTGTGCATCGCTAAGACCGGTAAGCTCTGATATTTGCTCACTCGATAAGTCACTAAACAATTTGTAATGCGCTTTGTAATCCGCCTTTAAAGTATTTAAGTCCTTTAATAAACTCGATAACGGCTTTGCCATTGCATAACACCAGTACGCGCCTACTTTTTTACAACCAATTGGCTTTAATTCAAAATAGTCTTCTGGAATAAATACCGCGGCACCGTTTTCGACAATAAAAGGCTGTTGAATATTTAAATCGTTTTTAAGCTCGATAACTTCGCAAAAAGTTTTGCTGGTATTAAACACCACAGGAATATGCGCATTTTGTAGCTGCTGTAATAACTCACTGATATTATTTGTATTGTAATCAGCGTGATCGAGTAATGTGCCGTCCAAATCTGTAAAAATAATAGGTTGAAGGGTGTCGTCACTTGTTAGGTGCATACCGCTAATATCGCGGTTGCTATCAAGTTCAATTAACGCATTTGCTTTAGCGCTCAGTGTGTTTAAGTTCTCACGCGTAATGCGCTCAAAATGAGAAATAAAATACACCAATTGCTCGTTAGTCATGGTGCCTGAGCCTTCACCTTTTTTGGCTATTAGCTTTTGTTCTTGCTCTTGTCGCCATGTAAAAACATCACTAAAACTCGGTGCTTTTAGCATAACGGTATAATCAATTAGGTTAAAAACGGCTTTATATTCGTTTGCTAAACAGCTATTTACACAGCGGCGCCAAACGCCTTCTTTATCAAACTGTTGCTCTAACTCGTTAAGCGGCTCACTCAATGAAAACAGCGGTTGTGGCTCACTGCCCACGCACCACCCTTCTAAAATAACAATATCAACTGGCTTTTCATTTGTTAGCCAATCATTTGCTGGTACGCAGTCGTCTTCGTGTTTATTAAACCGTGGAAGCGGTACGTTTACCTCTCCTGCCAGTAAGTTAGTTATTGTGCTATTCATTAATGCTACGTCGTGAGTGCCCGGTACTCCGCGAGTAGTAAAAAGAGGATGTACATCTTTGGCAAGCTCAGTACGTGCTTGTTTTGCTAAATAAAAGTCATCAATCGACAATGCAACACTGTTAAGCGGTGTGTTTTTAGAAAACCAGGTAACTAAAAAGTCGGCGAGTGTTGTTTTTCCTGAGCCTTGGCATCCATTTATGGCAACAAAAATAGGAGTATTTGTTTTTTTAGATTCGAGGATGTCATGCGCGAGCGGAACAAAATATTGCTCACTCAAATATTGATACTTTAAAGGCAGTTGGTGTTTTGCTAAAAACGGGGTTATATCCACAATATTGGCCTCTGACATAGTTACTCCTTTGCATACAATGCGTCTGGGAGTTAAATGCAGGTACTAGACCATTATTATTTTTATATATTTATTAATAGGTTAAAAAAATAGCGCATTATAAATGCGCTATTATGGTGCAATCTATTTAGCTAATGTGCAAAATTAAACTTTTTCAGGCTCTGCTTTTGGTAATACTAAGTTAAGTACTATTCCTAAAATAGCGCAAAGGCTTACGCCCTCTAAACTAAATTGGCTGCCACCAATATGCATACCGCCAATACCGCATACTAAAATAAGTGCAACAATACTTAAGTTACGTGGTGCTGTTAAATCATCGCCCGACTTAACCAGTGTATTTAAACCCACTACAGCAATAGAGCCAAAAAGTAGAATCATAATGCCGCCCATTACTGGCACAGGAATAGTTTGCAAGCCAGATCCCATTTTAGCTACAAACGCTAAAATAATGGCAATAACAGCTGTCCACATCATTACTTTAGGATTGAAGTTTTTGGTAAGCATAACTGCCCCCGTTACTTCTGAGTAAGTAGTGTTAGGCGGGCCGCCAAATAATGATGCCGCAGAAGTCGCAAGGCCATCACCAAACAAAGTACGGTGAAGCCCAGGCTTTTTCAAAAAGTCTTTATTGGTTACTTGGCTAATAGCCATCATATCGCCAATATGCTCAATTGCAGGTGCTATTGCTACAGGTACCATAAACAAAATAGCCTGCCATTTAAACTCAGGCCAAGTAAAGTTTGGTACAGCAAACCACTGTGCGTTAGTCACTGCGTCAAATTGCACAACGCCCATACCAAGCGATAAACAATAACCCGCTACAACCCCTGCTAATATAGGTATAAGCTTAAATACGCCTTTTCCCCATACTGCAAAAATAAGCGTAACCACTAACGAGAACAACGAAATGTAAATAGCGCTGGTGTAATCAATAATTTGAATACTGCCGTCGCCACTTTTACCCATCGCCATATTTACAGCAACAGGTGCAAGCGCTAAACCAATAACCATAATTACAGGGCCTACAACCACAGGCGGTAAAATTTTATGAAGCGTTGCAACGCCTTTAAATTTTACTAATAAGCTTAAAAGCATATAAGCAAAACCCGCGACCATTAAGCCTCCCATGGTGGCCGGCACGCCCCACATTTGCACAGCGGCAATAATAGGTGCAATAAAGGCAAATGATGAAGCTAAAAATATAGGCACTTGGCCTTTAGTCACTACCTGAAACAGCAAAGTACCCATGCCTGCGGTAAAAAGCGCAACATTAGGATCTAAGCCCGTTAAAAGCGGCACTAATACCAGCGCACCAAATGCTACAAACAGCATTTGCGCGCCCGTTAAAATAGTTTTTATTGAAAAGGTGTCATTATTTTGCACTTAAGACTCCTAAACAGTACCGAATATTTTGTCGCCCGCATCGCCTAAACCAGGGATAATATAGCCCTTTTCGTTTAAGTGGCTATCTACTGAGGCTGTAAATATTTCTACGTCGGGATGTGCTGTAAGTGTTCTTTCAACACCTTCTGGTGCTGCAACTAGTACAATTACTTTGATTTCTTTACAGCCTGCTTTTTTAAGCATATCGATTGTGGCAATCATTGAGCCACCCGTTGCAAGCATAGGGTCAATAACTAAGCTTAAGCGCTCATCAATATTACCTACTAACTTTTCAAAATATGGTACTGGCTCTAGTGTTTCTTCGTTACGTTCAAGACCAACAACACTTACTTTAGCCGCTGGTAATAACTGCATTACACCGTCCATCATGCCAAGACCAGCACGCAAAATAGGCACTACGGTAATTTTTTTACCTTTAATATGCTCTACTTTTAATTTATTGCCATCCCAGCCTGTAATTTCGTTATCTTCTAACTGTAGGTTTTTTGTTGCTTCGTAGGTTAATAAAGTACCTACTTCAGAACACAATTCACGAAAGCTTTTAGTGCTAATACCATGCGCGCGCATTAGGCCTAATTTATGTTGAACAAGAGGGTGAGAAATAACGTGAATAGCCATGATGTAAACCTAGTGATAGAAGAATTTGCGGTATTTTATATTAAAAAAGGTCATTTGACCTGTAGTTTTAACGAGATTTTCATACATCGTGCCAAAATGTATTGTTTTGCTTGATATTTATGCAAGCCATCAACCCTTTGTGTTTATTAAATGTTACTCGCTAACCAGCTGTTTACTTGCTGTTGCATATAACTATTTATTTTTTGATGCTCAGGGCTCCAGCCAGCTAAAAATCGATAAAAGTCAGCCCATGCAGCAGGCCATAAAGCGAACCAATCGTTAGCTATTTTATCGGCAGGTGCTGTAGGGTGATAAGTAGTAATAGCATTCTTTAAATTATCAAAATAATACGCAAGATACTCATCAGCGCTTTCGTGTAATTGTGCATCACTTAAGCAACTGGTCATAAAATACATTGCATCAATTATCCCGCAACCTGCACCTATATACTGAAAATCATAACCGAGTATTTTATCGCGCTCATTTGCTGCAAAGTTAGCAAGTTTTGCATCGCCATGAATCAGCGTTTTATAGGCACAACTTTGTAGCTGCTCATCTATTTTATGTGCAGCATTTTTAATATCGGACTTTTTATCAAGGTTATCTTTTAGTTTATTAAACTCATCTGGGCGCGTGCTTAAATGCCAGTAATTGCCTTGCTGCCATAACCCGTCAGCGGGTTTACTTAAGTTAAACGCATGAAAGTGTGCAAGCCACTTTAATATAGCTTTAACATGCTGTGGCCCCGCTTGAGTAAATCCATGTTTGGTGAAGTCTTTAAACACCAGCGCATATTCATCGCCTTTATTAATTGCGCTTAAACATTCAATACTTTGCGCATGTGCTGGTAAATGCTGGCTATAAAGCTTATAAAAAGTGTATTCAACGCTATAGGAATACTGCTTTCTTTCAAGCGCAAATTCGCTTTGCTTAATTTTAGGGTGGTGTATATAGCTGGGTATTTTAATAGCTTTAACAACACAGGCTTTATCATCAAGCTGGCACTGCACAATACTGCCACAGCCACTCCAAAGTGATGTTAGCGTATCGCCAATTTCAATGTGCTTAAAATGAGGTTGTAATAAAGGAATGTAAAATGCCATGGTAAAAATAACTATCCGTTTGTTTTGCTTTGCTTAAATTAGACCCACTCTTTACGAGCTATGAGTCTAAATTGCACGTATGAAAATGGCTACATAATTGCAGTTTTAATTTTTACTGAGTAGTTTAAGTTTTATGCCAGTAGCTTTTCGCAGTTACTGATATTCGCTCGCCGCTTTCGCTTTAAGTTTTCACAATAACCTTCTTGTGAGGCTGGCCTGCCCACTGCACCATGAAATACGCGCGTAAATTGGGTTGTAAGCTTTAACCAGTTTTCTGGAGATATATTCACCCTTTCTAGTAAAGGCAAGTGTGTACTCTCAATATACCCTCGCTTGTCTTCTCGTATACAACGTCCTGTCAATTCAACAAGTTCAAGGTACGATTTAAGCTCAAACGGGAGTCCTTTTGGCATTATTTGACGTGACACGCCTGCAAAGCGAAGTAGTTGTTTTGGTTGTTTGCTATCCTTTGCGCATGTTAAACGCTTTTGTACGCTGGTATGGTCTGACTCTTCTGGTGTGTTAGCCATTTTAGCTCTAATGGGATTTAAATCGACATAGGCCATGCAAGCTGCAAGTGCGGCTTCATCAAGAAGTGCTTGCGATTTGAATCTGCCTTCCCAGAATCTACCCGTGCAGTTATCTTCTTTATTTGCTCTGCGCGCAATGTCTTCATTTAATAACCGCATAAACCAGCTGATACTTGCTAAGCGCTCGCGGTATTGCTTAACCGTTTGATTGAAAAAGATGAGTTCAACTTTACTTAGCTTTTCACCTTGTACATATTTTTGCGTTAACAATGTGCCTTTGCAGAGTTTATGCCAGCGAATAATAATCGCTTTATCATTCAGCCTATTTGCTTTCTTATCATCAACATACAGTACTAAATGGGTATGATTACTCATAACGGCATAAGCACATACATCAATACAAAATACCTTGGCTAATTCAAGCAGTTTGTCTTCAACCCAGCCTCTACGATGCTCGTAAGACTTACCTGTAAAACGGTCTTCGCCACATAAAAATGCACGGCGTACACAACGTGAAATACAGTGGTAGTATTTTGTATCAACCAAACTTACTTGACGCTTTCTTGCGATTGCCATAAGACACCCTGCTTGTTTTTTGCACTAAATAAAGGCTAGTCTTTAACTTCGAAAAGCGCAAAATTTAGAGTGGGTGTCTTGTTTATTTTCTTCTAAAATAATGGGGAAGTGATATTCCTTTTGGCGCAGAGTTCCTATGAAATGTTGTTTTCAAAGGCCATAATTTATCACTCTGCCCACGATAGTAGTATTTTATATTGTTACGAGTCGCTTCAGAAATCCATTTTTTATAACTTTCCCAGTTTTCTTTCATTATTTATATCAACTTGGTAAATATTAGGTAAAAGAGAGGTATAACGCCTTACTAAGCGGCACGAAATTGTTGGCTAAAATTGCGAGGAACGAAGCTAGTCAACTGTTTAGCGTCCGTTTAAGTAACTTGTTATACGGCGGTTATTCCATTACACCTTTTGCCTGCACAAAAAATAACTATGTTAACTCAAAAATGAATATATATGAGTGATAAGGTTTACCTAACCTCGTATTTCAGTAAAACTTCATTATCAAGAACGACATTTGTAGACCAAATAAATTTTGCACCAGCTCCACTAAATTTTTCAATAAAATTCATATATGCCTTTTTATTATTTACTCCAATATCATCTTCCGAGTATAACGTTGCTTGAGGCCAATGTGTTGAATCAAAACCTTGTTCCATCCAGTTATTTGGGACTTCCCAATGAGCGGCATAAGCATTTTGACCGTGGTCAGTTCCTTCAGTCGTACAAGCCTCAGATAAACGATTCCCTTCAATCTCATTTAGACAAGTAAGATCATAAATTGGGGCAGTATAGAATGTTTGAGCTTGCCATTCTGAACTAGTGACTGTTCCATCACTAAAACTAGCAATAAAGCCTCCATCACCAGGATGATAAACTTTTCCACGGTTGTCTTCTGTACCCAAGCCTAAATTTTCTTCCCAATCAATAACCTTTACCGCAATCGTGTAAGGTTTCTTAACCTTAAATTTCACGATATTAGAATTAAATGGTGTAAATGGCACAGCGTCTACAGCAATGAGATTGCCATTGATATAAAGCTCAAAATAATTATCGGCAAAAATATAACCTGTAATTTCTTCGCCGTCTGGATCGACAACGACGACAGGTACTGAGGTTTCATCAACATCAGCAATATTTTTTGGGGTGATGTTTGAACACTCTTCGTATAGGTCGACAGCCTTTGGTCCAATAGCAAAGTTATTTTCGGCTGGAACAATCCAAACCTTTCCTTCTGAGTCTGTTATTTCTCCTATACTAGCAACCCGGCTGCGCCCGTTTTCACACTTAAAAATATTCGACTCTACTGTTTTTGCAATGCCTTGAGTAATACTTGCAGAGCCATTGTAATCATTGATTTTACTACTAGAGGGTACCTCAGATGATGGTGAGCATCCTGTAGTCAGTAAGATGACCGCTGAAAGGGTTAAAGCTTGATTTTTTAAGATGCACATTAAGTAGTTCTCCTTTATTGGACGAGCTGTATAACGCCCGCATAAGCTGCGGAGCATGTTGGACGCTTTTTTGCGTCATTTTCTTTTAAGCAAAAAATCAGACAATCTGAGACGTCAGATTTGATGCGCTTGTTATGTGTTTTTTTGCCAATCGTATTCCATTTGTTTTGCTGTTTCTGTCGCTAAACCTAAGTTTGCAAGTTCTGATACCAAATGTAGGCTCATATCAATTCCAGCTGATATACCACCGGAAGTTATATATTTACCTTGCGAGACCCAACGTCGATTATTAACCACATTCAGTTTCGGATAGGCTGATTTAAGGTCTGAAAGGTCCTCCCAATGTGTCGTAACAGTCAACCCATCTAACAACTTTGCTTCAGCTAAAATGAAAGCTCCTGTACAAACTGATGCGACTTTCATAGACCTGTCTGCAACTTTTGAAACCCAAGATATTACATTGGATTTTTTAAGTTCTTCTGTATGTATGCCGCCAACTACAATAAGCACATCAATATCAGGATGATCTTCAAAAGAAAAGTGTGAATTAATTGGATAACCACCACGGGCTTGTGTAAGTCCATGCTTCTCTGAAACTAAAAACACATTCCAATTTTTATTTCCCAAACGATTTGCGGTACTTAAAACCTCAAATGGTCCAGAGAAGTCAAGAACTTCAGCATTTTCATATATATATATTCCAACATTCATACCTTGCACACCTCATGACACATAACGCCTTGCTAAGAGGCAAAATATAGTTGGTTAAAATAAGCGAGGCACGAGCAAAAAACCAACTGTATTTTGTCCTGCTTGAGCAACTTGTTAGGCATTTTAGTGATAAGGATGCCAATGCTTTGGTGACTTACCTTTAATGGCAACATAAGAAAATGGCCAAAAAAGTACACCCATTAATAATACATTTATAGATGTTTTTACATACTCATCGAGCGTAAGAGACTCCAAAACTAAATCATGTAATGAATCAGAGAATACAATTAATGCTAAAATAGATAATGGTATTGAAAGAAGTCTAATGACTATATTTATTTTGACGTCCGATTTTAAAACAGAATTAAACGAAAAACGATCCATGTGAATCACACTCCTATGTGGTAAATGCCTAACGCCCAATTAACAGGCAAAAAATGGTTGGCTAAAATAAGTGAACGGAGTGAACAAAAAGCCAACTGTTTTTTGTCCTTGTTTAATTTCTTGTTATGTTACTGATTACGCTGAACTAACTTTATACTCTTTAGCTTTTTCATTAAATGTAAGCTCAATATGTTTAGGATAATTATTTCCAACGCTCTCTAACATTTCTACTAAAATTTTTAGCTGAATATAATACAGTTTTTTCTTTTTAGCCCTATCTGATGCTATGTAAAAGCCAACAAGTGATTTACCTACAGGAACAAATGGTGAAAATATAGAACTATGAATAAATTGATTACAAATATCCCAATAGCTAAGAGATTCTTTTTGACCAGCATATAGATCATAAAGCTCAGGGAATTTATGCTGATTTAATAATGTAATAGGTTTATCGTTGGCAGGATATATAGCTAACTCAACTTTAGTGTTTTTTATAGCATCCGTAACTTTATTTGACTCCATCAATTTTCTCAAGGCAAACAAGCCCAAGAAGACTTCTTTCTCTAAAGTAAACAGGGATCTTTCAGACCACTTTTTTTGATTATACCTTTTCGCCAATTGTGCTGCGATTTTTAAACATTCTTGTTTCCAAGGTACAGAATCTGAAATCAACGACAATCTCCATTAAGTAACATAACGCCCATTTAAGGGGCTGATAATAGTTTGCTAAAATGTGTAGCGAAGCGAAACCGAGCAAACTGTTAGCAGTCCCGCTTTAAATTCTTGTTAGATGAATGTATAAATACCGGCTGCAATACCAACAACTCCAGCTATTAATGTAAAAATCCAGTTATTTGAAATAAACTCACCAAGCGCTTTTATGGAGCCGCCATTCAGCTCCCACCAAGTAGACTTAGTTATTAAACTACCATCAAGTGTACGACCTAGAAAATTACAGAAAACATCTACTTTACGTAAAGTAGATTGGTGAAGTTTTACAAAATCTTTATTTTCAAAAGCGGCAGCTTCGCCAGGGCCATCAAGTAAGTCTTTAGCCGTTATGACGTTCATTTCCATTAACTTAACAATACGAGGATGGGGAGCATAACCATTGGTGTATAAAGCAATTAAAAGTCTAGATAGATCTACTTTTTTTGAATCATCCAATATAAACGGTTCGCCACCGAGAATCTTAAACCTATGTTCAAGAGCTGGGAATCCATAATTAATATCACGCATATTCCAATGAATCCAGTAATGAGAAGAATGGTGTTTCATATAATCATAAAACTCTAGTAGCATTTCTTTCTCAAGCATATCGTAATTCTGTTGAATTTCAGCGAATTCAACATGCTTGAGTTCAGCTATTTTATGAATAGAAAATGATGTTGTTTGCCCACTCTCATAGTTTCTTACAGCAATAGACGTAACTCGTGGTGTTTGTCCTTCAGGGCGGTCATAAAAGCTTTCACATGAGTAGTGAATAACTAAGACATGTTCTTCTTTCGAAGACAGCTCGTTAATTTTTTTACGTGCTTTGTTTCGTCTTTCTAGTTTTTTAATTTCAGATGCCACTAACCTATCCTTGAATTCATCTAACAGCTTATTGAACACCACTTTGGGGGTTTATAACACCCCAAAACGGCGTATATTACATTGCTTAATAATTCCACTAAACAACTTCTATGTAAACAGGTAATTACGTATTTTGTAAAGTTATTGTTGTTAAAATACACCAAAACGACTTTTAATAATGTTATTGGACAAAACACGAACAACTGTCTATATATACAGTACGTTTTTAAAAGTTGAATATCATTTATGAAATCTCTCTTTCTAACCATGATTAAAGACCATATGTATAGCAAACGGTATGCAAAGAGCACTATTGAAGCTTATCTTTTTTGGATAGCTAGCTATATCCGCTTTAATAATATGCAGCACCCAAGCTCTATGGGAGACACTCAAGTAGAATCGTATTTGAACCATTTAGTAAACTCGCAAAACGTAGCGCAAGGCACACAAGCGCAGGCACTAAATGCGCTAAGTTTCCTATATAAAGAAATAATTAAGAGCCCCCTTTCATTATCATTAGACTTTGTAAAAAGTGAACGCCCAAGAAAACTACCCGTTGTGCTTACTCAAACAGAAGTTTCAGCGCTATTTAAACACTGTGTAGCAAAGCATTATTTACCCTGTGGATTACTTTATGGCAGTGGTATGCGATTAATGGAGGTACTGCGTTTACGAGTTCACGATATTGACTTTGACTATAACTGCATTCGAATTTGGGATGGCAAAGGAGGTAAAAATCGTGTTGTAACGCTTGCAGTAGAGCTCATACCGCAATTACGTTCTCAAATACAATTAGTTGATAGTTACCTGCAATTAGATCTGAAAAACCCCTTATATAGCGGCGCTTATATGCCGCATTTGTTACGTAAAAAATATCCAAACCATAATAAGCAGCTGGGATGGCAATATTTATTTTCATCACATAAATTAAGTCTTGATCCCGAGAGTAAGCAATTAAGGCGCCATCATATCGATGAAAAGCAATTACAACGCGCTGTTAAAAAAGCCGCTTTTGATGCACATATTAACAAACACGTTACCCCACATACTTTGCGCCACTCATTTGCTACGCACTTGCTGCAAAGCGGCGCTGATATACGCACAGTACAAACACAACTAGGTCACAGTGACGTCCGTACCACACAAATATATACTCATGTTTTACAACAAGGTGCTAATGGTGTTATTAGCCCTTTTTCAAGATTATAAGCGTCTCTTTTTAATCCTTTACGCATACATATTCGCTTTCAAACCAATACCGTCATCTATTTCCACTTTAAAACACACAAAAAAGCCCCGCTTGTTTTTACACAAGCGGGGCTCCACACTAATACTTTTCAAGAATAAAAGCGCCGATACTGCGGGCGCTTTGCATCATTGAATTTTATTACTTTAACTTACTGATTAACTACGCTTTTAAGTGGATTAATCGGCTGTGCGTTATCGTCTAGTAGGTTCATATCAAAATCGAACTCATCTACACGAATCGCTTTTTCACGTTTGATATTGTAATCAATTAACTGAACGTGTTCAGCTTGCGTGATTACGTTTGCCGCTAGTGCGTTATCAAGTGTGATGTTAAAACGTATACCTGGTTTAATTACTTTAGCACGTAGTGCTTTTTTAACTTTAGCCAGCTCGCCAAGTGATGCCATTTTAGCTTTGTAAGCTTGCTCATTAATATGATGACCATCGCCTACTACTGGTTTAACTAAATGCGTGATTTGCGCTTTAAATGCGGTATCTAGTTGAGCTTGCTTAGCTAGTTCGCGGATTAAGTCATCGCTAATTTTTGGCATTTTAGTTGAGTAGTTCATTGTAATGAAACGAATAAACTTACGAGTACCACTTGCAGGGAAGTTATCTAAAAACTTATGCAATGCTTCTTCAGCGCTTTGTAGTGCAAAACGAGTCGCGTAATGGAAATACGGCGCTGCTTGCTCACGGTCACTACTTGATACTTTTTGCTCGTAGTATTTAATTGATGCCATAGCTGCATATAAGAAGCTCATTACATCGCCTAAACGTGCTGATAGCATTTCTGCTTGCTTTAATTTACCGCCAAGTACAAGTAACGAAAAGTCTGCGTACACTGCAAGTTTTGCAGATAATTTATGTACTGCTTTTTCGTAATCGCGTACTTCTGGTAAATCAGAGTTTGCGCTTGCTGTAAATGGTAAAACACCAAGGCGGAAAGCACGGAAGCTGTTTGCTGTGCTGTAACCAATTGTTTTACGCAAAATACCGTTAAATTCTTTATCTGCGCCTTTGTCTTCACTATGAATAGACTCAACCATAGATTGTAAATATGGGTGACAACGCATAACACCTTGACCAAAGATCATTAGGTTACGTGTAAGAATGTTCGCGCCCTCTACCGTAATGGCAATCGGCTGAGCAACATAACCACTTGCTAATGTATTTTGTGGACCATTTTGAATCGCTTTACCTGCTTGAATATCCATTGCTGAATCAAGCACGTCGCGACCAAGCTCTGTCATGTGGTATTTAGCGATTGCGGTTACTACTGATGGTTTTAAGCCCATGCCTAAGCCTTCAGTTGTAAGTACTCGCATTGCTTCTTGTAGGTATGTTTTACCTGCAATGTCAGCTAGTTTTTCTTGAATACCTTCAAACTGACCAATGGCTAAACCAAACTGTTCACGCACTGCTGCGTATTCAGATGCTGATTTAAATGCAACTTGTGCTGTACTAACACCTAGCGCAGGTAATGAAATACCACGGCCAGCACCTAAACAGCTAACCAGCATTTGCCAACCACGGCCGATGTTTTTCTGACCACCAATAACAAAGTCCATTGGTACAAATACTTTGTTACCGCGTGTAGTACCGTTGTAAAAACGAATACCCATTGGGTCGTGACGATTACCAAGCTCTACGCCTGGGTGCTCTTTTGGAATAAGTGCACAGGTAATACCTAAGCTTTCTTTGCCACCTAATAAACCATCAGGGTCCATTACTTTAAATGCTAAACCAAGTACGGTAGCAATAGGTGCAAGCGTTATGTAGCGCTTGTCCCATGTGATCTCAAGGCCAAGTACTTCTTCGCCGTTATACATGCCTTTAGTAACTGTACCAATGTCTGGAATGCCACCAGCATCAGAACCCGCTTCTGGGCTTGTTAATGCAAAACATGGTATGTCTGTACCATTTGCTAGGCGTGGTAAGTAATGTGCTTGTTGTTCTTGCGTACCAAAGTGAAGTAATAACTCACCTGGGCCTAACGAGTTAGGAACCATGACGGTTACCGCAACTGCTGAGCTTTTAGTCGCAATTGTGCCAACAATAGTAGAGTTTGCATAAGGGCTAAACTCTAAACCACCAAACGACTTAGGAATGATAAGCGAGAAAAAACGCTCTTTTTTCAAAAATTCTAAGATGTCATTTGGTAAATGAATGCCGTTTTGAATTACTGAATCGTCAATCATGCCCAGTAACTCTTTTACTGGACCGTCTAAGAATGCTTGCTCGTCTGCGCTTAATGTAGCAGCAGGTACGTCGCGAAGTGCACTGAAATCAGGCTTACCTTGGTAGATAGAACCTTCAAGCCATACATCACCCGCGTCTAGCGCTTCTTGTTCTGTGATAGAAATACTTGGTAATACTTTTTTTAGTTTTGTACGTAAACTCATGACTGAACTCATCCGACCAGCTAAATAATACCTACATTACGTCATAAAAAATCGTTTAGATCAATTACTCTATTCAATTAATTAACAGTTTTTCCAATTTATTTTCTTTACCTGAACGTAAACTGTTGAAACACAAAGGCTTACAGTTGTACGCTGAAAAAAAGTATTTTAACTAAAATGATGAATAAAACCGCAAAATCTCTAGCGCTGCATTTATTTTCTGATAGGCATAAAAAAACGCAGCAAAAATAGGCTGCGTTTTTATTTAATTTATAGAGGCTACATAAGTAATTAATTTAGCTAAAACTAGCTAAAATCACCTAAACTTAAATCAAATTGTATAAGCGTTTCACTTAGCAACTTTAACAATTTGTTTGCCGGTAAAACCACCCGCAAGTTGTTTATTAAGCGCTTGCGATACTGACTCAGCACTAAAATCTACGGGCGTTATTTCTGGGTGTTTAATGTCGCCACTAACAGCCCCTTCTAGTAACAAATTACCCATAAAGCTCAAACGCTGCTGCGAACATAAACTATTAGCAAGCCATGCACCACCAATCGATACAACACTAATATTGGGCGCTCGGTGATACATTAAGTCTTGATCAAAACAAGGGAGCGGATTTAAGCAGGCAATACGTCCGCAAAAACGCATTAACTCAATATTACGCTGAGTACACTCACCACCAATCGTATCTATAACGGCATCAAAGCCTTGCGGGCCAAGTTCTCTGCGTATTTTTTCGCATAGCTTTTTATCGCTATAATCAAAAACCACATCGGCACCTAGCTGCTTAACAAGCTTGTGATTACGCTTTGATGCCGTGGTAAATACATCTGCACCGCGCTGTTTTGCATATTGAATAGCAAACTGCCCTACCGCTCCAGCTCCGCCTTCAATAAAAATAGTATCGCCTTCACTAATACCTATTTTATCTAAGCTAATAAGTGCTGCCATACCCGCGCATGGAAGTGTTGCTGCAATGGCTGGGTTTAAGTTATTTGGTACAACCGACACTGCAAAGTTAGGTACCTTGGTGTATTCGCTCAAAGCACCTTGCTCACCAATGTTGGCATGCCACATAACGCGCTGGCCAACATTTGGAAACACACCTTTATTAGCTTTAACCACAACACCTACGGCATCTAAGCCTAAAATGTGTGGATACTGCCATTTACAAAAGCCTGTTTTAGCAAATTGACCATCAACTGGATTTAAACCAACGTACTCTACTTTTACAAGCAGCTCGTTATCTGCACAAATAGGAACAGGCAGCTCAGCATCCGCTAAGTCAATTGCTTCATTTGGTTCTGGCAGTACAATAGCGCGCATAGTTTGCGGGATAATGTATTCATGTAAATTTTCAGTATTTGGCATCAATATAACTCTACTTATTAGTGTCGTTTAACGCATAACTCCATTGCCCATTAAATGACTGGTAAGCATTTACTTTGGCAAGCAGTGAAGAAATTGTTGTTTCAACAGCATTTTCTTGTGCTATTAAAACATCCTGGCGCGCATCTAACAACTCAAGGTAAGGAATTTGACCTTCTTCGTACATTGCTTGTGCTTGTAAAAATGCTTTATTAGCAAAGTCATAACGTTCATCGGCAAAGCGTTTTTGCTGTGCTTGATTGACCAACAATTGCAGTGAAAGTTCACTTTCACTTAGTGCAGTTAATACTACTTGTTGATAATCGCTGTACGCAGCTTCACTTAAAAACTGTTGCGCGTCACGCTGCGCTAAAAGCGCAGGATAACTTAAAATAGACCACTGTAACTGCGGCGCTACTTGCCACTGTTGCTGTGTATCACTAAAGCCATTGCTACCTAGGCTAAGTACGCCTGCAAAGCCACTTAAGCTTATGTCTGGCAATAACGCTTTACTTGCCGAGACACTTAAACTGTTTGCTTGGCTAAAGTCATAAAGTGCGCGGCTAATGTCAGGTCTTAATGCAATTGCTTTATTAGGTTCACTTAGTGAAACACTAAACTCTCGCTCTAAAATAACCTGCTCGTTTGTTAATTCAACATTTTGCGCTAAACGACCGGTTAAAACGGCTAAAGTCGATAAGTCGCTAAATTTAGCATATTCAATAGCCGGAATTAATGCTTGCTGCTGTCTTAACTGCGCCATCGTTCTGTTTAAATCAAGTTCGTTTGCAACACCTTCATCAACACGAGCTTGAAGTACGTCAATGCTTTGCTCAAGTGCTTCTATTTGAAGCGTAACAATGTGCTGCTTTTCAACATTACCTTGATAGCTTACAAAGCCTTTAACAACTGACGATACCACTTCAATTTGCAATAAACGTACTTGTTCGGCTTGGCTCATGGCCGATGCACTAGCGGCATCAACCAAGGCTGTAATTCGGCCAAATAAGTCAAGCTGCCAATCAAGCGCTAAATTAGCACTCGATTGACGGCTGTTTGTATCACCTAAACCACTGCGCTGTGCGCCAATTTCAATACCACCTTGCGGTAAGTATCGCGCTTTTTGCTCGCCTAAGCGTGCTAATGCACTCTTAAGCGTTAACTGGCTTGTTTGCAAGTCGTGGTTATTAGCTAAAGCATTGGCAACTAACTGGTCTAACTGACGTGAATCAAGCCCTTTCCACCAATTAGTTTCGTCTGCCCCTGTAAGTTTGCCCGCGATATTTGCGCTCGTCACAAAATCACTAACAACATTCTGCTCGCTAACAGTATCGATTTTACTCGCACATCCTGATAAAAACGCAGCAACTAATACCGCACTGGCAGTTAGACTTGTTTTAAGTCTTTTTTGCACTAATTTAGTCATGGGTATTCTCCTGCGCTTTCTCTTTTTTGTTAGTAACTAACATATAAAATACCGGCGTAAACAATAGGCCAAACACGGTTACACCTATCATGCCTGAGAACACAGCATTACCCATTGCGTGTCGCATTTCGGCGCCCGCACCTGTAGCAAGAACTAACGGTACAACACCTGCTGTAAACGCAATTGAGGTCATTAATATTGGGCGTAGGCGCATACGACAGGCCTCTAGCATTGCCTCTAGGTGCGATAAGCCAGTGTCGTGTCTGTCTTTTGCAAACTCAACCATCAATATCGCATTTTTAGAGGCCAGCGCAACCAGTACTATTAACGCTATTTGGGTGAATATGTTGTTGTCAGAGCCAACAAACCACACACCTAACAAGGCTGAGAAAATAGTCATTGGTACAATTAATATAATTGCCAGTGGTAAACGTAAGCTCTCGTACTGCGCTGCAAGTACCATAAATACAAGTAATACAACTAACGGGAATACATAAACCATGGTGTTACCGGCAAGTACTTGTTGGTACGTTACTTCAGTCCACTCATATTCAATACCTGTTGGTAGTGTGTCTGCGAGTACTTTTTCAATAGCAACTTGTGCTTGATCAGAGCTGTAACCTGGTGCTGGGCTACCATTTAGTTCTGCACTTGGGTAACCGTTGTAATGCATAACACGGTCAGGACCAATTGTTGGTGTAACTGTTAATACAGAGCCTAGTGACACCATATTACCTGAGCGGTTACGTACTTTTAAATTAAGTATTTGATCAGGGTCTAAGCGGTAGTCAGCATCAGCCTGTGCATTTACTTGGTAGGTACGGCCAAACATATTAAAGTCATTTACGTACACAGAGCCTAAGTAAATTTGCAGTGCATCAAATACTTCATCAAGTGGAATACCTTGAATTAGCGCTTGCTCACGGTCAATATCAATATCCATTTGTGGAACTTGGATACGGAAGCTTGAGTACAAGCCCATTAATGCTGGATCTTGCTGCGCTTTACCGATAACAGCTTGCAGACTATTAAATAAGGCTTCAAACCCTTTATTAGCTCTGTCTTCTATTTGCAGTTTAAAACCGCCGGTAGTGCCTAAACCTTGAATTGGCGGCGGCGGAAATACCGCTACAAATGCTTCATCAATGGCAGCAAAGCGTTTATTCAACTCTGCCGCTATCGCCATCGCTGATTGGCTTGGATCGGTACGTTTGTCAAAGCTTTCAAGTGGTGTAAATACAATGCCGCTGTTAGGGCTATTAGTAAAACCGTTCACTGATAAACCAGGAAATGCAACGGTATGTGCAACGCCTGGTACTTCTAATGCAATTTGCTGCATTTGAGAAAGCACATCTTCAGTACGGTCAAGGCTTGATGCATCAGGTAACTGCGCAATCGCCACTAAATACTGTTTATCTTGCTGTGGAATAAAGCCACCCGGTACAGCATCAAATAACTTAATTGTGCCACCAACTAATGCAATGTAAGCCACCATAACAACAACGGTCATACGAATTAGTTTTTGTACCAGTTTTTCGTAACCTTTAGCACCACGATTAAACACGCGGTTAAATGGTTGGAACAACCAACGACCAAACAGTTTATTAAGTAAACGCGTGAACGCATCTGGTTTTGCATCATGCGGTTTTAATAACAATGCAGCAAGCGCAGGCGATAACGTTAATGAGTTAAACGCTGAGATAATAGTCGAAATTGTAATTGTAAGTGCAAATTGCTTATAAAATTGACCTGATAAACCGGTAATAAACGCAGTAGGAATAAATACAGCACTTAGTACTAGCGCAATTGCAATAATAGGGCCTGTTACTTCGCTCATTGCAACGCGGGTTGCTTCAAGTGGCGATAAGCCTTTTTCGATATTACGTTCTACGTTTTCAACAACTACAATCGCATCATCTACAACAATACCTATAGCCAGTACTAAGCCAAACAACGATAAGGTATTAATTGATACGCCTAACCACTGCATTACTGCAAACGTACCAATAAGTGAAATAGGCACGGCTATTAGCGGGATGATTGATGCACGCCACGTTTGTAAAAATACAATAACAACAATAACTACCAGTACAATGGCTTCAAGCAAAGTGGCAATTACCGCTTCAATTGAGCCGCGAACAAATACCGTTGGGTCGTACACAATGTCGTATTCAACACCGGTAGGAAAGTCTTTAGATAAGCGCGCCATTGTTTCGCGTACTTGATCGGAAAGCTCAATAGCGTTAGAACCAGGGCGTTGAAATATTGGCATTGCAAGTGCTGGTTGGTTATCAAGCTCTGCTCGTAGTGAGTAAGTGTCTTGACCTAAATCAACACGGGCTATATCAGATAAACGCGTTAACTGACCTTCATTGCCTACTTTAATAATAACTTGTTCAAATTCTTCAATACTATTTAAACGACCTTTAACGTTTAACAATATTTGAAATTGACTGTCGTTTGAAATTGGTTGCGCGCCTAAGCTACCTGCAGCAACTTGCTGATTTTGCGAGCGAAGTGCTGTTACAACATCTGTTGCTGTTAATTCGCGTGCAGCCAGTGCATCTGGGTTTAGCCATACTCGCATTGAGTATTTGCCAGCACCAAACATGCGAATATCACCTACACCTGGTAAACGTGCAATTTCATCTTTAATGTTTAAATCGGCATAGTTAGATAAGTACGCTGTGTCGTGCGTTTTTTCAGGTGAGTATAAATGCACTACCATGGTTAAATCTGGTGATGACTTTTCAGCCACAACACCTAAACGTTGTACTTCTTCAGGCAAACGCGGAAGTGCACTGTTTACACGGTTTTGTACTTGTACTTGAGCACGATCTAAATCGGTACCTAACGCAAAGGTCACCGTTAATGTCATACGGCCATCACTGGTACCTTGCGAAAACATATATAACATGTTTTCAGTGCCGTTAATTTCTTGCTCCAGCGGTGTTGCCACTGTTTGCGCAATAACGGTCGGGTTAGCACCCGGGTAATTGGCAGTTACAACCACTGTTGGAGGAACTACTTCTGGGTATTCACTTACTGGTAATTGAAATAGTGATATACCACCAGCAATTAAAATAACCAATGACAGCATGGCCGCAAATATTGGACGCTGTATAAAGAAATGCGAAAATTTCATCAATAAACCTTATTGCTTAGCCACAAATTGTGCATTGTCATTTAACAATGTAAATGCCACACCACTTGTATCAATTGTTACTGTTTGCGGAGAGATTGGCATACCTGGGCCTACGCGAGCGGGGCCATTTACAGCAATAACATCACCTTCATTAAGACCCGATGTAACCGCACGTAATGCACCGTAACGCTCACCAGTAGTAATTAGTTTGTATTCAAGTACGTTGTTTTCGCCAACCGTTAATACAAAACGATTTTTTAAATCGGTACCAATTGCACGTTCTGGGATAATAATCGCGTCGCTAATAGAATTTGCAGCCAGCTTTATACGTGCAAACGAGCCTGCTCGTAACTGGTTGCTGTCTTCATTAAATACTGCACGTACACGTAATGTACCTGTTGATGAATTAATTTGGTTATCAATAAAGTTAATGTAACCTTTGTATGCAAAATCGCTTTGACCCACTTTTTGCATTACAACAGTTTGTTGACTCGCAGCAGTAACATCATTAAAAGAGTGATTCCATGTGCGTTCATCAACATCAAAATAAGCGTACATTGCTTGGTTTGAAACAATTGACGTTAATACGCTTTGGCCCGCAAGTATGTTATTACCTTTGGTAATATTTGCGCGAGAAATAATGCCATCAATTGGTGATACAACAGACGTAAATTCTAAATCAAGTTCTGCCGATGTAAGCTGTGCTTGAAGTGCAGAAAGCTGTGCTTCGCGTTGGCGTAGTGTTGAAGTACGCGCTTGTGCTTGCTCAGTAGAGATTGCTTTACGGTCTAATAATCGTACCGCACGTTTGTCTTCACTTTTAGCTTGCTCTAAGGCAGCTTGTGCGCTGTTGATTTGCGCTTTTAAACTAGCAACAACCGCTGCAAATGGGCGAGCATCTAATTGAAATAAAACATCGCCTTCTTTAACCACGTCGCCTTCTTTAAATTCAATGCTATCGATTATTCCCGACACACGCGGCATTAAAGCAACTTCTTGTGGAGACTCTAAACGAGTTGTATATGTGTGCCAGCTTTGTACCGGCTTAACAAGCACCTGTGCTACATCAATTGGTTGAAGTTGCTGTGCAGGTGCTGATTGAGCTGTGCTCTCATCAGCACAACCTGCTAGTGTTAAAGATGCCGCAGTAAGTGCTGCAGCAATTAGATGTTTGTTCATGAAGACGCTCCATTGTTGATTAGCCTCGTATAATACGGATTAAACCCGTGTGTAAAAACCATAGATTTTTAAATTCATTAATGCCAAAATGGCATCAATGAATTAGTTAAGGTGTAATAATGGATACAACAAGTCGACTTTTAATGTTACTTGAAGTGGTTGAGCAAGGCTCTTTTGCAAAAGCTGCAGAATTACGCAACATAGATCGCTCTGTTATATCTAAGCAAATTAGCCGTTTAGAGGATGAGCTAGGCGTTAGGTTACTTAACCGCACAACGCGTTCGTTTTCGCTCACAGCGGCGGGCGCCGAAATGATTAAAAAGGCCGCTGAGCTTAGAGAGTTGCTCGGCGAAACAGTACGCATGGCAGAAAATTACCATTTAGAGCCACGCGGGGTGTTAAAAATCACGTCATCAACATTGATTGGCAGGCGTTATTTGCAACCTGTACTTAATGATTTTCAAAAACGCTTTCCGCAAGTAGAAGTTGAACTGCGCTTAGACGATAGATTAGTAGATATAGTTTCTGAAGGGTTTGATTTAGCATTTCGTGTTGGTGAGCCCAAAGATTCATCCCTTATTGCACGTAAAATAGCGCGTAATCGCTTACTCATTGTTGCAGCACCAGAGTACATAGACACTTATGGTATGCCCAAAACAATGGAAGATTTAGCACAATTGCCAGCAGCAAGCTACGCCAGTAACTCTATTCGGATAGATGCTATAGATTACTACAACAGTAAAGGTGAGCCCTGCGAGCAAAAAATAAAAAGTGTGTTTAGAGCAAACGATGCAGAGTCATTACTGATGAAAACATTATCGGGCACCACTTACTTTGTCGCCCCTGCATTTATTATTGGTGATGAAATATCACAGGGTAAACTAGTGCCTTTATTGACTGATGTGAAACTCATGGAGTTTAGTGCGATGTATGCCGTGTATCCGCATCGAGATTTACCGGTAAGAACTCGGTTATTTTTTGATGCTGTACGCGAACATATAGGAAAAGATAAACCAATTTGGGAAAACGGGATCCCTAACTTCGAGCAAATGTATTAGGTAATGTACTAGGTAAGGCAACTTAAGCAACTACCGCCTCACAATCGTGCTCTTTTTTAAGCTTACAATACACTTTATTACGACCAAATTGTTTTGCTTTGTATAACTGTTTATCCGCTTGGTTTACAAAGCTTTCCAATGAATTAGTACTTTTAAATTTTGCGATCCCAATACTCGTTGTAATATTGATAGCAAGGCCATCAATATCAAAAGTTGTATTTTCAAAACGTGCTCTTATTTGTTCAGCGGCGTCTAGTGCAGCCTCTTCATTTGCAAAAGAGCTAAATAAAGCAAACTCTTCACCGCCAACTCTAAATACGTACCCTCTGCCAAGTGCAACCCTTAGTAAAGTGGCCACTTCGACAAGTACTTGGTCACCCACGCCATGTCCGTGCTCGTCATTTACTTGTTTAAAAAAGTCTAAATCGAGTAAAAATAAATATAACTGTGACTTATCTTGTAGTTCTACTTCAAAGTAGTGGCTCATTGAAAGCCGATTACCTGCACCCGTTAATGGATCAAGTAACGCTAAATTTTTAAGTCGCTTTGAAAAATTCGAACGACTCCCTTCAAAAACATGAGAAATCGCCCAAATACTAAAATAAGCACAAATTAAATTTAGGGATAAGTTAAAGGTTTCAAAGGGTGAAAGAGTATATTTACTCCCTAAAATAAACACTTGGATAGCTAATAAATTTGCAGAGAAAATTACACCATATTGTTTACCTAACAACAGGTAGTACAAAATAGGTAATGCAAACGACCATACAAATACACCGTTACGAGGCGATGCTAACGCTGTAGCTAAAATAACAATAAACGTTACAAGTGCGCACATCACAACCGATTGCCAAAACTGTAGTGGACGGCGTGTAAGTGAAATATAAGTAAATATACAATAAATGGAAAAACAGATTTCGATATAGCCAAGCAGTGGAAAGTTATTTACGGTTAAATTAAGCCCCGCAAATCCAGCTGATAAAAAACCAAAACAAAGACACATCCCTCTCAGGACGTCCTTCCTTAATGATTTAGTGCTATTAAGAGCTGCGATATCCATTCTAATCACTTAACAAAAAATAAAAATTAAGTTTAACGGGAAAATATAATTTAACAAGCTTTGTTGCTCTAAAACCATGTAGATAAACCCTGTTATTACCTTTTTTTAGGATAATGTTATGCATTTTAGGGGCATGTTTGGTATTTTAGCTTCATCAAGCAACCTTAATAACTAGCCACCTAGCATAGATAAATTAGTCGTAATACCTGTATTACCTTGATGTAAAAGATGAGTTGGTTTTTTAGTTTTAATATAACGCGATAGCAATGCCATTAACTCACTATTAGAACTATCATTCATATATTCTCTTAGCGATATCCCCTCTTCAGAGAATAAACATAAATGCAGATTCCCTTTGGCTGTTACTCTTAGCCTATTACAGGTACTACAAAAGTCATTACTGTAAGGCATAATCAAACCAATTCTGCCTTGATAATCAGGATGTGCAAACTCTTGCGCAGGACCCGCTGATGCACTACGCGCAACTTGCTGCCACCCTGTTTGTAATAACTGAGCTTTTAACACCTGACCAGAGACATGGTTAGCATCAAAAAAGGCTTTGTTATCGTTTGTTTGCATCAACTCAATAAAGCGAATAGTAACGGGGCGATGTTTAACCCAATTTAAAAACGTATCAAACTCTTTTGCGTTATATTGCTTCATAAGCACACTGTTTATTTTTACCGAATCAATCCCTGTTTCAAGCGCGGTATCAATACCTTTCATTACTGAGGTAAATTTATCGTGCCCAGTAATAGTGTTAAACATGCGTGGGTCTAAGGTATCAATGCTTACATTAATTGCATTTAAGCCGGCATCTACCCAGTTGTGAATGTTTTTATGAAGAGAAAAGCCATTGGTGGTCATTGCAATTTTTTTGATACCTGCAATATCTTTTGCGGCGCGAATAACATCTATAAAATCTTTACGTAAGGTGGGCTCTCCGCCAGTGATCCTTACTTTTTCAATACCATGGTGAGCAAATGCTTTAAGCGTATTGCTAATTTCATTCACACTTAAAAAACCACGGTCACTCCCGCCTTGATAACCGTCGGGTAAACAATAAACACACTTAAAATTGCATACGTCAGTAATAGACAAACGCAAGTAACTAAACTCTCGCCCTGTTGGGTCGATTAGCATAAACAAACCTTAACTAATATCAATAAGCCATCGCTACCTAAACTGCTTTAGTTATTAATATATAATAATAATTACAAAAATACGTGTAATAGCTAAAGGAACCTTCTAAAACAGGCCCCTTTAACTATTTTAATTATGCTTTACGCATCCAAGCCTTTTTTAACTGCGCTTGGCTTCATTGGTAGATCACGTAAACGCACACCTACAGCATTAAATACGGCATTACCTATGGCTGGTGCAACGCCTATAACCCCAGGCTCACCTAAACCAACAGGAAACTCATCACTTTGTAAAAATTCAATGTCTATATCTGGTACATCTTGCATTCTTAGCGGTAAATAAGTATTAAAGTTAGTAGCCGATACTTGTCCATCTTTATACGTATTTGACTCGTGTAAAGCAAGGCTGCTACCCCATAATAACGACCCTTCAATTTGCGCCAATGCCCCATCAGGATGAACAATTAAGCCTGCATCTACAACAACATAAAGTTTTTTAAGCGTTATTTTACCACTATCACGGTTAACATGAACATGTGCTGCGGTTGCAAGCCAAGCTGGCATTGTGCGCTCTTGCCCCGAACTCACTGAAAAACCAATGCCTTCATCTTTCGCTAATTTAACAGAAGCGACTTTATCAGACACTGTTTTAAGTACATTACGTAAACGTAGCGCTCCACCAACACTCTCAGGTGCTTTACCTGCTTGCTTGCCTTTACCATCTAACATTTCGATTCTAAATTGAACCGGATCTTTGCCTTGCTTATGGGCAATTTCGTCAATAAACGACTCAAGGCTCCATGCAATCCAACCTGGTCCTACTGAGCGTAACCAGCCTGGAGTAAAGGTGCTTTGTGCAACTTCGTTATTAATAGCACGTGCTCGATGACTACTCATGCTATACCAATGATCGGCGCCCGATGCTGAAAACGCATCAAATTTACCTTTACCATCAACACCTGGAGCTAAAAACCCGGGTGCCATTGCTTTGGTAGGCCAACCTGCCGCAAATGCATGTTCCATTCCTGTGAAAGTGCCGTTTTTATCAAACGATGCTGTCATTTTTGCTGCAGATGCAGAGCGAGACTGATCAAATAAACTATCGTCCGCGCGTGTAAATACTAGCTTTACTGGTTTACCTACTGCTTTAGCAGTTAGGGCTGCCGGTACAGTCCAATCACCAAATAGTCGGCGACCAAAGCCACCGCCTAAATAATAAGGGCGAATAATTACTTTCTCTTGGGCGACTTCAAGTGCTTTTGCAATAGCGGGTAACGTAAGAGATTGCCATTGGTTCCCCGTATGAATAATCCAATTACCGTCTTTAAATTCGGCTAACGCATTGAGTGGCTCTAGCTGATAATGACTCGCTGTTGCTGTGGTATACATTGATTCTAACGATTCATTGGCATCGGCTTGGGTTTTCTTTATATCGCCGTCATCAACAAACAAAGTACCGGAGTCGCTTTGCTCGCACAATCGTTTACCTTCATTTTGAATATCAGCTTCAGATATATTTGCCGACTCACCCTTTTTATAACTCACCTTTAAAGCATCTACTGCTTTAATGGCACTTGGGTAGTTGTCCGCAAGAACAACAACCCAGCCTTGCACTGTGTTACTAGGGTCATTTAAAACTTCATAACCTTTGTAGCCTTTAATCGCTTTTGCTGCACTATCGTCAACATTTGTCACCGTACTGCCATAACGGGTTGGCGGTATTACTGGGCGCGCGTACAACATGCCTTCAACTTCTACATCTATCCCATATACTGCGGTGCCATTTGTTTTAGCCGGTATATCGAGCGCTTTAAAGTCTTGTTTAAGACCCGTTAAGTGACGTTTATTAGCTGATTTTAGTGGCAGGTTTGCAACTTCATCACTGGTAAATGTGCGATTAAACTCGCCTTTTTTAACAATGTCAGCGTAACTAACCGATTTATCACCCGATACAATATAACCTTTTTCAGCGTGGCATTTATCCGCAGCCATACCTAGCATTTTCGCGCCTGCGTCTATTAACGCAATTCTGCCCGCAGCACCCGCCTGCGACAGTGGCTTAAAGCTTTGGAACACTGACCACGAACCACCGGTAACCATGTAGCCCCATTTTTCGTGAGTATCTACGTAGGTAATTGATACTTTATCCCAATCACATTCAAGTTCATCAGCTACAATGCGCGCAAGTGCAGTACCGATATGTTGACCCATTTCAGCTTTAGCAATACTTACTTCTACGGCGCCATCGCTGCTCATAGTCCACCAAATAGTCGGTGAAAAAGCCTGTTGTGCAATTGATTCTTTTGCACTGAGCGAACCCGAAAACAACGCAGGGGCGAACGCCATAACTAAGCCCGCACTTGCAGTACCAATCATAAACGAGCGACGGTTTAAATTAACGGTTTCGCTATTTTTTTGAAATAATTTTTTCATTATCGGCTCCAGTTAAGCGTCTTGTGCATTTGGATCAAATATATTTACTACACTTTGTGACTCATCTGCAGCGCGTTGAATAGCAGTTTTAATACGCTTGTAAGCCATACAGCGGCAATAGTTGCCATTCATGTGGCTGACTATTTCTTCATCTGACGGGCTAGGGTTTGCAGCAAGTAATGTAGCAGCTTGCATTATTTGCCCCGATTGACAGTAACCGCACTGTGGTACTTGCTCTTCAATCCACGCTTTTTGAAGTGGGTGTTCGTTATTAAGTCCTTCAATTGTGGTAATGCTTTTACCCGCAATAGCGCCAATTGGTAGCACACATGAGCGAGTTGCTTGCCCATCTAAATGCACCGTACATGCACCACACATTGCAATACCGCAACCAAACTTCGTACCTTTTAATCCAATTTCATCACGAATAACCCATAACAATGGTGTATCTTCACTTGCGTGTGATTCAACCACCTTGCCATTAATTGTAAATGTCACCATAGCTTGCCCCTTGATTAAGCTTTATAACCTCAGTATTAGTTAATACTTTGGCTTTAACCGTTAAAATTGTTGTAACTACTCACTCTAAAAACATCATTTACTGTGTAATACCCATTGTATTCACAGCTAAATACTTTAAACATAATCATAGTTACAACTGATATAATTCAATTACTTTTCGTGTGCTTTTAATTCATGCTTAGCTATAAAATTACTCAGCTGCTGTTGTGTATCTATATCTACACTCGCACTACTTAAATTAATTGTATTGACGACTTCACTGCTGGAACGCAGTAATTGCTGTGCACCCTTATCTGAAGTTAAGCTTGTAAGCTTTGATAAATCAACCGCTGGGAATATAGCGGGTACACCTAAACGCTCGCCATAGTTTGCACACCAGCGCGTGGATTCACGTGTAAAACCTGTAACTAATGCAGCTAGATCCTGCGTTTTAAGCTCAACCTGATCGGCAAGCATAAATAAAATTCCATTATAAGCAGGGTGTTTAGATAGCGCTTGCGAAGCGACAGCAATTGAAACACCTAAGCCGTCATCCCACCGTTTGTTTTCAATAATATATATATTTGAATGCCCGCTGAGTGCTTGTACAACCTCTGCATGCCACTTTCCTGTAACTACATATACGGGTGAATCATCAAGCGCTTGCAGCACTTCAACCGCTCGCTCAATCATTGTTTGCCCTAAGCCCACATCGGCTATTAGCTTACAACCATCAAAACGAGATGATTGACCTGCTGCCAGCACTACTTTTGCAATTAGCACAGCTCTTGACCCCAATTACTTAACGACTGTGCATTTTTATTGCTAAGCACCGCATGTATTTCACTAATGAGCGAAAGCGCTATGCTCTCTGGCGAATCCCCACCTAAATTTAGCCCTACAGGACCAAACACAGGAGCCTTAATTTGTTCACGTTTTGTACTTGCATGCTCTAGTACCTGTTCGCGTCTGTGCTTAGGCCCAAGTAACCCTATATATTTAAAAGCAACATCAGCAAATTGACTGAGCGTAATTGCATCTAGTTCAACACTGTGAGCCATTAAAATAGCCGCATCTACTTTGTTTATTATGCAATATTCTTTTAACTCACTCGGCGTGATGCGCAAAATAGCATCTGCATTTTTAAAATATTGCCTTTTTGCATTTGCAGGGCGTGTGTCCCATACAGTTACACTCCAACCAAGCTGCTTTGCTAGAGCATAAACAGGCACTGCATCAGCGCCTCCACCTACTATTAGTAAATGAGGCGGCGGATAAATAGAGGTTTGCAGGCACGTAGCGCCTTGTAACTCTAGCAACTGCGCTTTGCGGTTCATCGATAAACCATGTGGCTCATCATTTTGCGTAAATACGCCACTACCGGCTGGCAAAATGGGGCTTACTTGTTGAAGGTACCGCCCTGGTTTATTCTCATTAAGTGCTTTAGATACATGATCTAACTGTAAATAGTCATTAGCCTTGTGAATGGGCTGCAGTAAAATGTGTACTATTCCCCCACAACCAATGCCTAGTTGAAATGTTAAATCGTCTTCATCGGTGGCATCATAACTAATGGTTTTACTTGTTAAAGTACTCATTACTTGTTTAGCATGGCGCTGTATGTCAGCTTCTAAACAGCCACCCGAAAGCATCCCTAAGCGCTCGCCTAGGCTAGAAATAAGCATCATAGCGCCTAGTTTTCTGTAGCTAGAGCCTTCTATTTTGTACAAAGTAGCTAAAACCCACTCTTGATTATCTCTTTCGGGATACCACGAGTTTAAGATACTTTTCAAATCTGTAACCATATACTGCCCTTTAAAAGCATTTTTTGCGTTTAAAAAATTAGTCTGAGAAGCTATTTTAAAACTTCTGAATTCAAGACTTAGCGATTCATGCACAATTTAGTTTTCTATTATATCGTTTAAAGTCTCAATTAACTCATCAAATTGATCATTTACGCTTTGGCGTTGCTTTATGCTCAACGTCATATTTAATTCGTACAATAAATTAATGTATAAATTGAGGTTTTCTTCATTTATTTTGAGTAGCTCTTGGCTCATATAAATCTCACGCTCTTTTATTACCGTACTCAATTGATCAATAAATTGGCTTTGCGTTAAGCTTTTATTTTCAAATATTTGTTTAGCAGAATCTAACCTGTTTTGCTTGTACTCTAACCAAAGTGTATTTGAATCTTGATGTTGCTCATTGGCCGTGGTTATTAATGCTTTTTGCCCTTTACTGAGCTTACCCGCCCACTCTTCGTAGTATTCAAATTGTGACTCTAAACGCTCAGTTTTACGCTCATGCGCAGTTTGATCGTTAAACTCTTCTCGCTCTTCATCAATTTGTGATTGAATATTATTTAAAAGTTCATCTCGTTGCTCACCAGATAATGTTGCACCTAGTTCTGCAAGAGGAAGATGTGCGTACTCAAGTAAGTTTTGCCAATGCTTTTTTGCAAAAACGACTTGTTCTTTTAATTGATCGGTTTCGAGTGATTGATTAAAAAGCGTTTTAATATTTTGTATATCTTGCTTATATGCAGGTAACTGAGTGCGTCTATGCCACGTTTGAGTGGTCTTAATTATATCTTTTAGCTGCTCATTTTGTTTTTTATTCAAATCAATATAATCATCAACCCAAAACGATGAAAGCCAACTTAAATTGTTATACGTAAAGGATGCTGAGCAACTACATAAAAACAGCATACTTATAGCGAAGCATGAGCGTATTAGCTTTTTAGTTTTAAGATTATTAAGCATCACTTTCTCCATTTTAAAAATTGTATAGTAAAGATAATAGTCATTTGATAATAATTATCATTTAAGTGTTGACTTGTGCTTTAATCTAATTAATAATCATTCGTACAAACACAGTGTAACGACCTCAGTGCCTACGGAAGAATATTCAGCAAGGATGCTGACACATTAAAAGAAGAGCGTGCCGCTTCGTGTTATTACTTACTCGATTCAAGTTATAACATCAAATATCACATTTACTTGCTACATTGCTCATATTAGTGACGGTTAATATGACCCCAAAAAGCCCTAACGGGCTTTTTTTATTTCTTTAATTTTTCTATAAAATCTGTATCTTACACTTCTAAATTGATGTGCTTGCATTCTACACTCGCTATCTTAAACAGCATCGCCTTGCGTTTATACTAAAGCAGGCGTAAAACATAATAGTAGGCACTCTTAAGCACTTATTTGTCGTTAATTATCAGTATTAAACGCTTGAAACACGCAAATAGTGCAAAAAATTAATAAATTAGCATCTAATTAATACCTATCGTAACTATTACTAATTGGAGACATTGTTATGTCACAGTTTAATTTTAAAGCACTCGTTCTTGCTGGCGCTTTACTTGCCAGCCCTTTTGCTCATGCCACATTAGAAGATGGCATAAGAGCAGCTAACGAAGGTGAATTTGCAGTCGCCCTGAAAGAATTTGAATACCTTGCCGATAAAGGCTTTGCACCAGGGATTTACGAATTAGCCAAATTGTATGAAGGTGGATACGGTGTAACACGCGATTACCGAAAAGCGGCTGCACTTTATCAGCAAGGCGTAAAAAAGAACCACCCGGATTCTATGTTTGCTTTAGCGGTTTTATATGACGAAGGTAAAGGCGTTAAGCTTGATCACCAAATGGCCGTTACCTTATTTGAAAAAGCTGCAAATAAAAACCTACCTGCAGCTCAGTTTAATTTAGGCGTTATGTACTCTAATGGCGTGGGCGTTACACGTGATTACGAAGCTGCACGTAACTGGTACGAAAAAGCGGCGGCTAATAACTACTCTTTAGCACAATTTAACCTGGCACTTATGTATTTTGAAGGCCTAGGTATGCCAAAAGATTTAGAAAAGTCATACATTTGGAACACGATTGCTGAGTACAACGGCAACATGGAAGCGAGCCACAGCCGCAAACTTGATGAGCGTAAAATGCTACCTAAAGAAATTGAAGAAGCTAAAGAAAAAGCCGATGCCATTTATGCAAAAATTCAAGTAGGCACGTATGCCGGTGAAGGTCGCTTATTTTAAGTTTAAGAGTTTAGTTTAAAACTAATCTAAAAAAGGCTGAATTGCATAACGTAATTCAGCCTTTTTAATATATCTTGATTGAGCAAGTTAAAAATCTATTTAACTTTACAAAATCAACACCCTATTATTTTATGTAAAGCCATTTTAATAACTTAATAATAAGCTTATTTTGTTTAAGTAACAGATTAATACGAGGATTAAACGATCCTGATACTAACGTATTTTTAGCGTGGCTAAACGTTAAAAACCCTTCAACACCATGATAGTGCCCCATACCTGAGTGCCCCACTCCACCAAAAGGGACGTCATCAGCAGTCACTTGTACAAGCGTGTCGTTTACTGCCACAGTGCCACTGATGGTTTGCTTCATAATGTATTCTTGAGCGTGCTTATCTTGCCCTAAAATATAAAGCGCTAACGGGTGATGATGTGCTTTAATGTAATCAATTACAGTGTCGAGCTTTTCATAACTCATTATTGGTAATATTGGACCAAATAACTCGTCTTGCATAAGCTGCATATCGTCAGTAACTTGAGTCACTAAGTGCAGCCCCATACGATGCTTGTCTGCATCTTGTTGGTTTTGTTCAAGTGGCTTAATAATATTTGCGCCAAGCTCTTGTGCTTGCTCTAAGTAACTTGCTAAACGTTGATAGTGCGAATCACTAATAATAGAGGTTAAGTTTTTACCTTCAACACCCTCTTTAAAATGCTTTTTATATAGCTCACATAACTGCTGAATAAGTTGATGCTCAAGCGCTTTGGGTACAAATACGTAATCGGGTGCTACACATATTTGCCCTGCGTTGGCCATCTTGCCAAACAGTAAAGCTTGCGCCGCTTTTTTAATATCGGCATTTTGGGTAATAATAACTGGCGATTTACCACCGAGCTCAAGCGTTACGGGTGTTAAATTACGACTAGCCGAAGCCATTACTAATTTACCTACGGCCGTTGAGCCCGTAAATAATAAATGAGCAAATGGGAGCGATGAAAACTGCGCGGCTACGTCGCTACCGCCTTGTATTATTTTGCAATGCGTTTGCATGTCGTCTTTAAATATTTTTTCGATAACGACGTTTGTGTGAGGTGTAAATTCGCTCAATTTAAGCATAACTCTATTACCAGCGGCTATCGCGGTAAGTACAGGTACTAACGCTAGCTGAATTGGGTAATTCCACGGTGCAATAATACCGACTACACCCTTGGGCTGGTAATTAACACTGACTTTAGAAGGCCATAAGCTTAAACCCACAGAGCGATTACTTGGCTTTGCCCACTTTGGTAGCTTTTTAATAATGTGCGCGAGTGTTTGCACTGTAGGTAATATGTCACCAACTAATGTATCGAACGCAGTCCTGTAACCAAAATCTTTTGAAGCAGCATCCACTAGCTCTTGCTCAAGTTCAACAATACGAGTGCGTAGTTTTTTTAATAAAACGAGACGTTTATCAACTGGCAAATAAGGCGTTTCGAGAAAGCTTTTTTGCAATTCATCAAATTGGGGAATTAAAGGCATTGCGTGTGGTGTGTCGGTGCTCAAAATAGATTACTCAATTTTTAAAGTTACCGCAGACTATAACCTTGTTCTGTTTTTCGAGCAATAACACTAACTAATGCGATTAAATAGCAGCCTAAATTAAATTTCAGGCTGCTCATATGGTTGGAACTAATTTAGTGGGTATTTAAAAACCAAATACTTGAGCTGCAATAGTCATTGTTACCAGCGTAATTAATACAATAGCGACAATATTGAGTACAAAACCTGCGCGGATCATGTCGCGCATTTGTATTTGCCCTGAGCCAAACACAATAGCGTTTGGTGGTGTCGCTACCGGCATCATAAACGCACAACTACACGCTATAGCTGCTGGGATAACCCAAACCAATGGCGAACCTGTTATAGACTCTGCAACGGGTCCTAACAAAGGTAAAAAACCAGCTGCGGTGGCTGTGTTACTGGTGATCTCAGTTAAAAAGGTAATTAAGGCAACCACAACAAGTACACTCATAACTAAAGGTATAGCACTCGCGCCTTCAATCATATGCGCTATATACTCAGCTAACCCCGATGACTTTATTTGAGACGCGAGTGTTAATCCGCCTCCAAACAATAGTAATACGCCCCACGGTACATCTGACGCGTGATGCCAATCTAGAATACGTTCCTCTTTGTCTTTATTCGCTGGCATTACAAACAACAGCAATGCCGCTGCAATTGCAATTGTAGTATCTGAAATATTAAGACCCGTTATATCACCTAATAAAGGTCTAAATATCCAACAAAGTGCAGCAAGTACAAATACAAACAACACGCCTTTTTCTGCACGTTGCATTACTCCAAGATTTTTTAACTGCGTTGAAAACACCGCTTTCGTATCAATTTTTTGACCGTTTTTAACATTAGCATCTACTTTATACGCAAATTTAGTAAGCCAAACCCAGCTAATAATTAGCATGCTTAAAGACAGAGGTACACCTACAATCATCCATTGCGCGAAGCCTATTTCAATTTGGTAGCTATCTGACAAATAAGCAGCCATTAAAGCATTAGGCGGTGTGCCAATTAAAGTAGCAATACCACCAATACTTGCGCCATAAGCAATCGACAACAACAATGCTTTGCCAAAACCTTCGTTTTCAGGATCTGACTGTTTAACTAAATTGGTGATCGAAAGTGCAATAGGCAGCATCATTACGGCTGTAGCCGTATTAGACATCCACATAGATAAAAATGCGGTTACCAGCATCATGGCTAAAATTTGCAAACTTGGTTTCTTACCCGCATAGAGCATAGTGCTTAGTGCAATACGTTTATGTAACCCCCAACGCTCCATAGCAATGGAAATTAAAAAACCACCTAGAAATAAAAATATTAATGGATGTGCGTACGGGGCTGCCACGCTTTTAATTGCTGCTATATCAGCAAGTGGTGATATTACCAGTGGTAATAAAGCAGTTGCAGGAATTGGTACTACTTCGCTCACCCACCACGATGCCATCCAGAATGCTAAACCTGCGGTTTTAAATGCGGCTACAGACATACCCGTTGGTGGATCGAGTAAACATGTTAATAGCATTATTAAAGGGCCTAGTATTAAAAAAAGCCATTGAAAATTTCTTTTCTTACCTGGTTCTTGTGTGAGTATATTATCTGTCATGGCAGGCCTCTAAAATTTGTATTTAAGACCAAGCGCAACACTGCTGTCGTCTTGTTCTTCTAAATTAAGATCGGTGTATAAAAGGTAAGCAGTTGTTTGCTTATCGAACACGTAGTCAAGCCCAGTAGTCCATTGTGTGGCATCTGAAGCTTGACGAAGTGCTGAATCATCTTTAGCAAACTGAATTTTTGGTACCCACTTATCAAGTGTATAGCTTAGACTTACAACATAGCAATTGCCTGATTTAATGCCATCT
Organism: Pseudoalteromonas sp. SWN29; assembly: GCF_015864465.1. Taxonomy (NCBI): domain Bacteria; kingdom Pseudomonadati; phylum Pseudomonadota; class Gammaproteobacteria; order Alteromonadales; family Pseudoalteromonadaceae; genus Pseudoalteromonas; species Pseudoalteromonas sp. SWN29. The sequence continues at coordinate 97,603 of NZ_JADYXE010000004.1, read as the reverse complement.
TCCGATTCTGAATGCTGGTACAGAGCGCCTAATTGTAATTGTTCAAACTTATAAGCGCCCGCAATACGACTTGCGGTGATGTTGTTAAGCGATTCTACATGACTCAATGATACATAATATGCTGTATTGCTTAAATTGCGATCACCATAGATAAGCGTAGCAGCAAAACCCGCTTCGTTATCTTTATTGTCATCTTTTGGGGCGTAGGTAAATGAAAACTGTGCATTATGCCAGTATTTAGAGGTATAAGTTAACGTATCACCGAGTCTGTCTTGCCCAGCAATAACTTGTGATATATCGCCTTGGGTTTCGTTAAAGTTATCAACTTTTCCTTCTGAGTATTTAAAACGTGTATCGTTTCTTCCTACTACAACTTCACCAAACGCGCCTTTTAAACCTAAGTAAGTATTACGTGCAGTGAAAGGTTCATCGGTGTCGTCTTCCTCAAAGCCTTTTACTTGTACTTCATATTTAAAAACAACGCTTAGGTATTCGTTAAGTTTGTGGTCGCCTTTAATACCAATACGCGAGAATGGCGCTTCTATTTGTGTGCCTTCATCTGCGTAGCGCATTATACCCGTGTCGGTATTAGCAATTTGTACCTCAGCTTTACCATATACAGCATATTCAGCCGCTTGAGCAGAGTACGAGCAAATAGCGAGGCCACTCATTGAGGTGAGTAAAATATAGGGGTGTGTAAACTTTATCATTGTGTGTCCTGATTATTAGAATCTACTTGTTGTCAGTTCTAATAGAGCAACTTTACTGCCAATGATATAAAGTTATTAAATTTCAGATGGTTGGTTTTATAAATCAACAATAAAAGAAAAAAATGTGCGGTTTTCCACACATTAAAATAATTAGATTGTCACAAATACCGCACACGTTAGTCAGTGAACATATCACGGTTTAAATTGTATTTACTCATTTTATCGTAGAGGGTTTTACGGGCAATTTGCAGTGTTTCCATTGTATTTTTAATGCTGCCATGGTGTCGCTCTAACGCCTCTTCTATTAGGGATTGTTCATAAAATGAGACTTTTTCAGATAGACTTAAATCGGGAGATAGTTCACCTTGAGACTGCGTTTTTGTAACGACAAAAGCCAGCTCAACACCGAGTAAAACGGCGCGCTCAGCTTGGTTTCTGAGCTCCCTTACATTACCTGGCCAATCGTATGCAATTAAGCGCTGCTGTAATTCGCTATTAAGAGGGGCTGGTGGTTTATGGTAACGCGTTGCTGCAATAGAGCTAAAATGCTTAAACAAAAGTAATATGTCGGCTTTTCGGGCGCGCAGTGGCGGTATGTTTACTTTTACTAAGCTGAGTCTGTAGTATAAATCAGCTCTAAACTCGCCTTTTTCAACCAACGAGAGCAAATCAACTTTAGTTGCAGCCACAATTCGTATATCTAAATTAATTGCTTTATTATCACCAACAGGGGTTACTTTGCGCTCCTCTAATACACGCAGTAATTTAACTTGTAGCGACATAGGCGTACTTTCAATTTCATCTAAAAATACGGTGCCGCCTTGCGCAAATTCAAACTTACCTTTGCGAGCATGAGTTGCTCCAGTGTAGGCACCACTTGCTGCGCCAAATAACTCGCTTTCTATTAATTGCTCAGGCACTGCGCCGCAATTAATCGCAACAAAGTTAGAACTAGAACGAATGCTTTGGTCGTGTAAATAACGTGCTACAAGCTCTTTACCCGTACCTGTTTCGCCTTCAATCATCACATCAGCAGGCGTATCAATCACGGTATTTAGCAAATGCATCATGTCTTGCATTTTAGGCGTATCACCCAATATGCGAACGCCGGGTGCTGAGGTTTTTTGTACGGCTAATTTTAATGCGCGGTTTTGAATCACAAGGCTGCGTTTATCGCAGGCCCTGGCTATGCAATCGAGTAGTGTTTCATTGAGTGGCTTTTCAAATAAATCATAGGCCCCTAGTTGCATCGCTTTAACAGCAATTGTTACATCGGCATAACCTGTTAAAAATATAACCGGAAGCTCACTGTCAAAGGCAGTTACTTGCTCAAGCAGTGTTATCCCATCCATTGTGGGCATATTTATATCGCTAAGCACCACGCCCATAAAACGGCGGTTGAGCTTAGTTAAGGCGGCGCTTGCATCGCTAAAACACTCAACTGTATAGCCTTCAAGGGTCAGTAATTGCTTTAATGAATCTCTGATCATAGCTTCATCATCAATAATAATGATGTGCTTACATGCTGATTGTTCAATCATCTGCTTTATCCTGCGTACTCGATAAGCTTATTATAAACTCAGCACCTCCTTCTAATCTATTATGTGCACTTAAAGATCCACTAAACGAATCAATAATTTGCTTTGATATAGATAACCCAAGCCCTAAACCATTACTTGCTTTAGTACTGTAAAATGGTTCAAATAAATTACCAAATGCATGTTGTTCGATACCCGAACCGGTATCTAAAATTGAGAGTTTTACGCGGTTATCAAAGCATTCAACCTTGAAGCTCAATTTACGAACTATTGCGCCATTCATTGCCTGGCTTGCATTAGTAATCAGATTAACCAGCACTTGCTCAAATTTAAGCGAATCTACCCATACAATCAATGCGTCATCTATTTGAGGTGGCTCTACCAGCACGTTATCTTGCTTTAATTGCGAGCTGGCTATCATTAAAGCGTTATTAATTAAACCCGCCAATGGGTGAGGCCGTAACTGAGTTTGTGAGGGTTTGCTAAAATGCTTTAACTGTCCGACTATTTTGTGCACTCGCTCTACAAGCCCTTCAACAACATTAAGGCTCTCAGCTAGAGCGCTATAGTTTTGCTTAGCTAACAATCTTTTAGCACTTGCAAGGTAAGTGTTAATTGCACTTAATGGCTGATTTATTTCATGATTAATGCCTGCACTTAACTGCCCTATTGTGGCCAGCTTAGCAGATTGCATTAGCGCAACTTGTGTTTTTTCAAGCTCTTGTGTTCGCTCAATTACTTTTGTTTCTAGACTGTGTCTTGAATATAAAAGTTTTTTATAGCCAGCAAAACGAGCCAGTAAGCTATAGCCTATAATAGTTATTAAACCGTAAATAACACTAACCCAAAATAATCGAGGTAATTGCGCCGAATTTACAGAGGTTACATCAACAAGCACATACATATTTGCGCTAAAATAACGCAGTGGTTTAGCTGCGCTTACATATAACTTTTTATTTATTTTATAATGCGTTATACCTTCACTAATATATTGAAATTGCTCAACATATGCAGGTTGATGATCTAAATACGCTCTGCGTAATTTAATATCACGACGCTGCGTTATATCAAACTCACTAAAACTATTTAAACGCCAAGCGGGCACATCCGACATAGCAATAACGTCATCAGCAAGCTGCAAGTAAAAATGACTCGCCATTGATGTATTTAAAAGCTCTCTATCATTTTCAAATTTACTTACATTAACCTTTAATACCACAACACCTACCGCTTTGTTGTCGTGATAAACCGCTTGTGAAAAATAAATTCCTCGCTCTTTTGAGCGCATACCTAAGGCAAAATAGGCCACTTTTTCGCCTGCGAAGGCACGTTTAAAATAAGGTCTAAATGCAAAGTTACTACCTAAAAAGGTGTAATCAACTTGCCAATTGCTACTCGCTGTAACCTCGCCTTGAGTATTAAGTACGAATATATCAGAGGAGCCACTTGCCTGTTGAATGTCGGCCAAGTAGTTATTAATAGCGTTGTAATGTTGTTGCTCACCACTTACAAAATCAATCATTAACTGATTGTAAGTGAGCAGTTGTGGAATAGCAGAAAAACGAGCTAGCTCTGTATCAATATAATTATTTAATTGAGTAATTTGGCTTTGTGCTTGCACCGTTGCTTTTTCAATATCGTTAGTGCGGCCTACCCAAAATGTAACAACTAAAATTAATACTAATAATAAACATACTGTAATTATTTTTTTAGAAAACGTAAACATGGCCTGCCCGAGAAATAGCCTAAAAATTTAAGGCAGCTAGTGTAACGACTTATAGGACACAGAGATATAAACTTTTTGTTAACAAAAGCATTTAATTATACTTACTAACTAAATTTAACCCTAAAAGCAAAAAACACCGCAAACAGTTATGTTTGCAGTGCCTAAGATGTAGAACAAAATTAATACTTTATTAATTTGTAGCTAAAGTTGATCTGTTTTTTAAGTATTTGTATAAACCGATTAATGATGCGGCTATCCAAAATATTTCAATCACAAAGCTTGCTAAATTAAAGTTATAGCAAAGGCTAATTAACAATAAAATCGCCCCTGTTAAATTCATCATATTATACGTTAGGCTAGCTGGAGACGTTTTACCTAGCTGCAGTAAGAAAAATGAACCAACTACTAAAAAAGTACCTGTCATGCCTATGATGTCAAATAAGAGTGCTATCACGAAACTATCCTTTATCCATTTTTAAAATAACCCAATAAACTGGCCCAATCCATGGGGAGGGTGTTTTTTCATTCATTGAAACAGCAAACCGAGCGATTCTATCAATATGGTAAATTCTAACAAGGCCATATGTCCGTATGGAGAAGGCTTTACTTCAAAACTTTATTTAAACGTTACTTTTCCGCCGATAATTTTATAGGCTGGTGCACCACGAATAATAGTTTCTCGGGCAAATGGACGGCTACAGTTAGGGCAAATACATGGCTCACTTGTAAAGTCTTGACTAATACGCTCTTTAAAACACTTAACTAATGCCCCTTTCCCTCCTTTTCGGTATTTAAATAACGAAGCTTTACAGGCTGAGCAAAAAATATCGACCGTTTTAGTAGGGCCTTTTTTATTGGGTTTTGCCATTACGTCCTACTGGATTATAAAAAGTAATTAACTATGATATCAGTTTAGATAGGTAAAGGTTACAACAGGAACTTAGAATTTTTATGCGGTATGTTTATTGATAATAAGCTCATAATAGTTTTGTGGCTATAAATAAATACAGCCTAATCTTTAAAAAAGAAGCGGTTTAATTGAGATGATAATACATTCATATTAAAAGGTTTAATTATAAACCCCGACACTTTAGCTGCAATAACTTGCTTAACTTTATCTGTACCATCTTCACAGGTGACCATCAATACAGGAATATCAGCAAGAGCTTCATCTTTTCTAATATTTGCGAGTAAATCAACACCATTCATTTTTGGCATATGGAGGTCTGTAATAACCAAATCAAAATGCTGATTGTGTAAAAAAGCCAAAGCTTGCAATCCATCAGTGGCTTCAACGATATTGCTATACTCTAGTTTTCTCAACATATTAATTAATACATGACGCATAAGCGGCATATCATCAACAACTAATATTTTCATTAATACCTTTACCAATCATGTAAATGGAGATTATATAAAACTACTCTACTCGTAGATAAGAATCAAATTAGGCGTTAATGGTTATTAAAATTTTACGGCCATAGCCCTAAAATAAGCCCCATTAACGAAAACTGTAAAATGTGATACCCCCCGTTAATTAAAAAAAGCTTTAAAGGACGTTGCTCAAATATATAACTTAATCCTAATGAACTGCCAATCCAAAAAAAGCCGATAATAAAGCCAGTCCCTATACTTTCACCTAAGCTTGCGTCTTTACCTAAAAAAAGAGACAGCATTAAAGCCGCTATAAACACTAAAAAAAAGCTGCCGCCAAATATCAACTTAGGATTAGCCGACTGCAAATCTTGGTCGGTTAAGCCAATACTTTCTAGCCATGCATTTTTAAATAAAGCTTTTGAGTACCATACACCGCCAAGCATAAAAGATGAAAGTGCAGCTACAAGTATTGCAAAATAATCAACATCTAAAAGGTTCATACAAACAGCCGTATACAAAAGTATAATACCGTTTAGTATTAAATATTAACGGTATAAAGATACTCTAAATGTAGCTACAAATAGGGGATTGAGCAAATGGCTTAACTTGAATTAATTACCTGTACAGAAGGTAATTATACAAAATAAAGTCTATAAATCGCCAAATTTAGCGTTAGTCAATACAGCCAAATCAGTTGGTGAGAGTGCAATTTCTAAGCCTCGTTTTCCGGCGCTCACATAAATAGTGCTAAACAGTGAAGCACTACTATGAATAAACGTAGTTAGACGTTTTTTTTGCCCAAGAGGACTTACTCCACCTAAAATATAACCCGTGCTAGTTTGGACTTTTTGTGGGGCAGCCATCACTACTTTTTTAGTACCACATAATTTTGCTAGCTGTTTTAAGTTAACTTGTTGAGAAACAGGGGTGACAGCAACAATTAGTTGGCCTTCGTGCGTTTCAAGAACGAGAGTTTTATATACCTGAGCACTATCTAAATTTAACTTTTCAACGGCTTCAAGCCCATAATGGCTATTACTTGTATCGTGTTCATAGCTGAGCACTTCAAAGGGAATTTTTTGTTTTTTTAATAGTTCGATTGCTGGTGTCATAATCATTTATCATATTGCTGAATTAATATTAAAGTAGCACAATTTTAAGCAAAAAAAACGGCGCTAAAATAGCGCCGTTTTATTAATAACTAAACGTAAATTTATTTAGTTAAGTCATCAAAAAACTTTTTAACACCGTCAAAAAAGCCTTGCTCTTTAGGTCGGTTTTTTGAGCTGTCTGTGCCCATGCTTTCATCTAACTCTGTTAATAGTTCACGTTGACGCTCATTCAAATTAACTGGCGTTTCGATTACTACCTTACAAATTAGATCGCCCTGAGCGCCGCTGCGTACAGACTTAACACCTTTGCCACGCATACGGAACATTTTGCCTGTTTGCGTTTCAGACGGTATTTTAAGTTTTGCACGACCATCAAGTGTTGGCACCTGAATTTCGCCACCAAGGCCTGCAGTCGTAAAGCTAATTGGTACTTCACAGTATAAATTGTTTGCTTCACGTACAAATATTTCATGTTCACGAACCGATACTTGCACGTACAAGTCGCCTGATGGCGCGCCATGCATTCCGGCTTCGCCTTCACCTGTTAAGCGGATACGATCGCCTGTATCAACGCCAGCTGGAATTTTCACTGAAAGCGTTTTAGTTTTTTCTACGCGGCCTTGACCATGACACTTGTTACAAGGATCTGAAATAATCTGACCTTGTCCCTGACACGTTGGACATGTTTGCTGCACAGCAAAGAAACCTTGGCGCATTTGCACTTGGCCAGCACCATGACATGTAGTACATGTTTTAGGTTTAGAACCCGCTTTAGCACCGCTGCCATCACACGGCTCACAGCCAACCCATGTAGGTACTTTAATTTCAACTTCTTTACCACGAACCGCTTCTTCTAAGCTTAAGTCCATGTTGTAACGTAAATCAGATCCTCGTTGCTGACGAGATTGACGTCGGCCACCGCCGCCACCAAAAATATCACCAAACACGTCGCCAAATACATCACCAAAGTCGCCATGGCCGCCACCAAAACCACCGTGACCACCGCCGCCACCTTGTTCAAATGCTGCGTGACCATGTTGGTCATACATTTGACGTTTTTGGCTATCAGTTAAAATTTCGTACGCTTCTTTAACTTCTTTAAACTTTGTTTCGAGATCTTTATCGCCTGCGGTACGATCTGGATGATATTTCATCGCTAAGCGTTTATACGCCTTTTTTATGTCTCGCTCACTCGCATCTTTGCTTACGCCGAGGACTTCGTAATAATCGCGTTTTGACATATCTATCACACTACTCTTTTCTGTTTACAGCATAAGCTGCAGGATAAACCGATAAATCGCATCGATTTATCATTGAATTTTTGAACCTTAAACACATGCAAAAGGCGCGACAAGCTATTGCTCGCGCGCCTCAATTGTTCATCCTAACCTAAACACCTAACGTAGTTAAGTGTTTTTGGTTAGCGAGAAGCGGTAGCAACAATTACTTGTCGTCTTTCACTTCTTCGAACTCTGCATCAACAACGTCGTCGTCTTGCTTAGCTGATTGCTGTTGCTCGCCTGCATCTGCTGAACCTTGCTGTGCTTTCGCTTGGGCAATTTCCATCAGTTTTTGAGACTTTTCAGCAAGAGCTTGAGTTTTAGCTTCAATCTCTTCTTTATTGTCGCTCTTAATTGCAGCTTCTAAATCTACAACAGCAGCTTCAATCGCTTCTTTATCTTCGCTTGGTAATGCATCGCCAGCTTCTTCAATTTGCTTACGAGTACCGTGAACTAAAGCATCAGCTTGGTTACGAGCAGCTACAAGTTCTTCAAACTTTTTATCGTCCTCAGCATGTGCTTCTGCATCACGAACCATTTTTTCAACTTCTTCATCGCTTAAGCCAGAAGATGCTTGAATCGTAATTTTTTGCTCTTTACCTGTATCTTTATCTTTAGCAGATACATGTAAGATACCATCAGCATCAACATCAAATGTTACTTCAATTTGCGGTGTACCACGTTGTGCTGGGCGAATACCTTCTAGGTTAAATTGACCTAAAGATTTATTATCGCTTGAACGTTTACGCTCACCTTGTAACACGTGAATTGTTACAGCAGATTGGTTGTCTTCAGCTGTTGAGAATGTTTGCGATTTCTTAGTAGGAATCGTCGTATTTTTCTCAATCAATGCAGTCATTACTGAACCCATTGTCTCGATACCTAGAGATAATGGAGAAACGTCTAGTAAAAGTACATCTTTAACATCACCCGCTAATACACCACCTTGAATCGCTGCGCCTACTGCAACTGCTTCATCAGGGTTAACATCTTTACGTGGCTCTTTACCGAAGAAATCAGCAACCGTTTTTTGTACTAAAGGCATACGTGTTTGGCCACCAACAAGGATAATGTCGTTGATGTCGCTTACTGATAAATCAGCATCAGCAAGTGCACGTTTAAGCGGCTCTAGAGACTTCATTACTAAATCTTCAACTAGTGACTCAAGCTTAGCGCGTGTTAGTTTCACGTTCATGTGCTTAGGACCAGATGCATCAGCAGTTACATACGGAAGATTTACTTCAGTAGACTGTGCAGATGAAAGTTCTATTTTAGCTTTTTCAGCAGCTTCTTTAACACGTTGCATTGCAAGAGGATCAGTTTTTAAGTCTAAGCCTTGATCCTTCTTGAATTCAGCTACTAAGTAGTTGATTACGCGGTTATCGAAATCTTCACCACCTAAGTGAGTGTCGCCGTTTGTAGCAAGTACTTCAAAAGTGTGCTCGCCTTCAACTTCATCAATTTCAATGATTGATAAATCGAAAGTACCGCCACCTAAGTCATATACTGCAACTACGTTTTCGCCACGGTTTTTGTCCATACCGTAAGCAAGTGCCGCAGCAGTTGGCTCATTAATAATACGTTTAACTTCAAGACCCGCAATACGACCCGCATCTTTAGTTGCTTGACGTTGTGAATCGTTAAAATATGCAGGTACTGTGATTACGGCTTCAGTTACTTCTTCACCTAAGAAGTCTTCAGCAGTTTTTTTCATTTTTTTCAGTACTTCAGCAGAAATTTGTGGTGCAGCGCGTTTTTCGCCGCCCGCTTCTACCCATGCATCGCCGTTGTCAGCTTTAACAATTTTAAACGGCATGATGCCGATATCGCGTTGTACTTCTTCGTCTTCAAAACGACGACCAATTAAACGCTTGATTGCAAATAATGTGTTTGTCGGGTTAGTAACCGCTTGACGTTTAGCTGATTGACCAACTAATGTTTCACCGTCTTGCGTATAAGCAATAATAGACGGGGTTGTGCGATCGCCTTCAGCGTTTTCAATAACACGTGCTTTGCCACCATCAAGTACTGCAACACAAGAGTTTGTAGTACCTAAATCGATTCCGATAATTTTACCCATGAAACTTCTCCAACTTCAATATTCGTTAATACGTTCGATGACTTAGTTAATAGGGATGCTGCAAACTTAATTCAACTGTAAAAATGAAAAAAAATTCATTTTTTGTGATTTATTTACAAAATAACCCTAATAATTGTAAGGAATGGTGATTTTTACACCGTCAGGGAGGTTTTTAATTACTAGTCTGACCAGTTGGGTTGTGTTATAAATTTATTAAATCGCACTTTAAAAGGACATCCACATGCATTTTGAGCAATTACTTCAACAAGCCGCAAATCTTGGAAATTCAGATAATATCGAACAATCAACTAGCACCATGCAATTTCCAGAAAATTGGTGCCAAGGCAGAACCACGTTTGGTGGTCTTTCTGCTGCATTACTTTATCAAGCAATTAGAGGTAAGGTAACGGATGATCGTCGCTTACTCTCTCTCAGTACTAATTTTGTAGGGCCATTACTTGCCGATACTCCTTTTTCATTGTCGGTTGAAATACTACGCCAAGGTAAAAGTAGTACACAGGTATTGGCCAAAGCGATTCAAAATGAACAAGTATGTGTAATAGTACAAGCGTGTTTTGCAAAAAGCAGAGACTCGGGCATTAATGTGCCTGTTTCAAAGTCATTGGGCTTAAAGCCGGTAGATGCGCGTCATACATTACCTTTTATAAAAGGTCAGATGCCTGAGTTTTTTCAGCATGTTGATTTATGCCCCCAACAAGGTGGTATGCCATTTAGTAGTGCAGAAACGTCTCACCTAGGTGGTTGGATGCGCTTTAAGCATACGCCAGAGCAAATAACAGAGGCACATGTTATTGCACTTACCGATGCATGGCCGCCAACCCTCTTACAAATGTTCAAACAACCTGCGCCGGCAAGTAGCATGTCGTGGTATTTAGAGTTTGTACAAGAGCCGAACTTAACTCCCGGCGAATGGCTAGGTTTTGAAGCAATGACACATCATTCAAAAGATGGTTACGGTTTAGAAGATGGCTGTATATGGTCACAATCGGGTGAGTTAATAGCCCTTACACGCCAAACAGTCGCTTTATTTGACTAAAAGCATGGCCAAACAATATTAAATTGTTTGGCCATTAAATGCTTATTAGCTGTTCGCGTTGTATTAATGCATTAAATATTGCAAAATTGGAGAAATTTTCTTCATGCTTGGTATTAAATTGCAAACTGTATGCCCCTGCTGCGATCTGATCATAGATATACCTCGCATAATCGCAAAACAAATGGCGATATGCCCGCACTGCCACCATAAACTTTGCGAAGCTGATGTTAATCACGACAGCCGAATTGTCGCACTGAGTTTTAGTGCCCTACTCATGCTACTTAGTAGTATGTTTTACCCGTTTATTTCTTTTAGCAGTAGTGGTATTACTCAAACAATTACTCTGCCCGATGCTGCCCGAATTTTATTTAATTATGATAGTGAACTCCTCGGCTTATTTATCGATTTGAGCATTATTGCTCTGCCTATGGGTTTGCTTCTTATTTTAATTCCTTTGCATCTTGGCCTTTTAAAAACATTACCAGAGGGGATTGCAAGGCGACTACTAAAGTTCACCCTTGCGTTAGAGCCCTGGATTATGTCGGAAATATTTTTAATCGGTGTACTGGTTAGTATGGTTAAAATCATGTCGCTGGCTGATATTAGTTTTGGTACGAGTTTTTGGGCTTATGTGGGGTTTGTTATTTTATATATAGCGGCGCTTGTTCACTTAAACCGCCCACGCTTGTGGGCTCAAATAAAGCCTGTAAAAATACTCGAAGGCGCAGAGCATGCTAAACGTGCAATAGATGAAAACATTAAAGCTTGCCATGTGTGCCATCAACTTTGTACGGGTAATATTTGTCAGCGTTGTCATACTAAAACACACGTCAGAAACCCTTATAGCGTACAAAAAGCAGCTGCTTGGCTAATTACTTCTGTTGTTTGTTATATTCCAGCTAATGTTTTACCTATTATGCACACCACTAGCCTTGGGGATGAATCACCTTCAACTTTAATTGGTGGCGTAATTACACTTTGGAAAAGTGGCTCCTACCCTATTGCTGCTATTATCTTTTTAGCCAGCGTAGTGGTGCCACTTGCTAAAGCTTTTGTGTTGAGCTTTTTATGCTTTATGGTAACAAGGCCCGCAAACAGACACACAAAAAGTTATACACGAATTTATCAACTGACAGAGTTTATTGGCAAATGGTCGATGATAGATGTATTTGTGGTGGCAATTTTAGTTGCCTTAGTTCAATTGGGTAATTTAATGTCAGTAACACCAGGATTAGGCATTGTATTTTTTACAATTATGGTAATATGCCAAATGATGGCTGCCCATGCCTTTGACCCACGTTTATTGTGGGATTCACCCAAAAATAAATAATCAGAGAACAAAGCATGACCGAAACTGCCGAAATAACAAAAGAACCGAAAATTTCCGCTATCTGGATCATTCCGGCAATTGCGCTGTTAGTAGGCATGTGGATGCTATACCAATACCAAGCTAATAAAGGCCCTACGATTTTTATAGAAATGCCACAAGCCGAAGGCATTATTGCAGGTAAAACTGAAATAAAAGTACGTAGCGTAAAAATAGGCCAAATTGATCATGTTCGACTATCTGATACCCAAGACAGCGTTATTGCCCGAGCGCAAATAGACAAAAACTACAATAACTTGTTAACTAATGATGCGAAAATTTGGGTCGTAAAACCACGCATTGATGAAACGGGTATTAGCGGAATGAGCACGCTATTGTCTGGTGTATATTTAGAGTTTTCGCCAGGTGAAAGTAAAGAATTAAAAGAGCGTTTTCAATTACAAGATGAACCCGCCCTTATTGGTAAAGATGTAAAAGGCGGCCGTTTTAAATTAATGAGCTACAGCGCTGAAGTACTTGATGTAAGTACCGGTATATTTTTCAAAAACTACAAAATAGGTCAAATAGAAACCGCCACTTTTGATTGGGAAAACCAAGCAATGAAGTACGGCGTATTTATTAAAGAACCATATCAAAACCTCATCACCAAGAACTCTATTTTTTGGGTAAATGCAGGAATAGAAATTGACCTGTCTGCCGATGGCATAAATATTAATACAGGTTCTTTAAGCAAGCTTTTAAAAGGCGGTATTTCGGTTGGCTTACCTGAGCAACAAGCCCCTGGCGATATAGCTGATGATGGGTATAGCTTTTCACTAAGTCAAAGTTACAAAGAAGCACTTGAGGAGCGTTTTTACGATTTTGATTACTACCTAATTGAGTTTGAACAATCAATTAGAGGGTTACGCCCAGGTGCTCCAGTAGAGTATAGAGGTATGCGCGTAGGTACAGTGGTAGAAGCCCCAGCCAATGTAATTATTGACGGTAAACCTGCACACTTTAGAAATAACAGCACCGCTGTGCCAGTATTAATAAAAGTTGAATACGGACGCTTGTATCACGATAGCGCTTCAGCTAAGGAGTATTGGCAAGGCAGTTTAAAAGGCTGGATTGAAAGTGGTATGCGTGCGTCGTTAAAGCCAGGTAATTTATTAACAGGTGCTGTGTATGTTGATTTTGATATATACCCCGATGCACCACAAACGCAACTAGGTAAACTTGTACAGTATGATGTTTTTCCGAGTATTTCTAGCGGCATAACCGTATTGGCAGACCAAGTATCTGACGTACTTAATAAAGTAAATAACTTAAAAGTTGAAGATAGCTTAGAACAAATGCAAGCCACATTTACCGATTACCGAGCGCTTGCTAATGAAATGCGAGAGTTGCTAAGCCAAAAAGATACACAAAACTTACCGGGTGACTTTAACCGTAACTTTGAAAAGATGACAAAAAGTATGGAGCAGTTTGAAGTAACCATGCGCCAATTTGATAAAACCATGGCCAGTTACCAAGCAGGCTCTGAGCTTCATCATCAAATACAGCAAACGTTAAAAGAATTTAAACGTTTAAGTGAAGGCCTACAGCCACTTACTCGCGGTTTGAACGAGCAACCTAATATGCTAATTTTTGATAAATCATTACCAGCAGATCCAAAACCAAGGAAGCAATAATGAAATCGTTATTTTTAACTGCAAGTTTATTATTACTATTAGCAGGTTGTAGTTCATCAATACAAACTGCGACACAGTATTATCAGTTTGAGCAGCCTATTGGTGCATCATCTCGAAACGTTGCTGATACAGACGCACAATTAAGAATACAAACAGTTGTACTTAGAAGTGCTTTAAATAATTTAGGCATCGCTATGAAAATAGATAGCAACCAAATACATGCTGCTAATTACAACCTGTGGGGTGAATCGCCGGATGTAATGCTTACTGCAACAGCCCAGCAAACACTTTTTAATGCTATGCCTAACTGGATGGTGATAAAGGGCTTACCGGTGATTACTGAACTCGATCAACAAACGTTTTATGAACTTGAGTACGAGATTCACCACTTTAATGGCGATATGCAAGGTAACGCTGATATTTCTGGTCTTTGGCGATTATATTACACACACCCAGAGACCGGCAGGCGTTTGATCAGCATTCATAACTTCTCAAACGTAGTAGCTATTGATGATGACGGCTACGATGGTTTAGTTTCAACGCTTGAAGCAACATGGCTCAATATAAACCTAAATGTTGCAAAACAAATAGAACAAGCAAGACTCTAATCATTGAGTAAAAATGCAAGCACGGCGGTTTTATCATCAATTACCGCCGTACCTTTCGCTTAAAACTCCTTCTTTAATAATTTTCATCCTGCTCAACACTCCGCGCCACAAAAAAGTGAGCCATATGAATCACACTATTAAAGCCGCCTCTAATAAATTTTATCAATCATGTGTTTTTTTGTTGACTGAAATACAAAAGCAGATTATTTTTGCGCCGATGTTTTTACAGGCACAACAATAGCGGTTTGCACTCCTTGCACCGTCTGGCGCCAAAGCCAACGCGTTTCACTTAAGCTGCTATTTAACATAACTGTTTATGTGTCCCTCCCTCGCGTACAAAAGCAGTGACTTGGAAGATGATTTAACAACAAACTTATCATCTTCTTTGTTTTTGTATAAGCAGCTTGAAAATTAATTTAATTTTTATGCATGCTTTTAATTTTGTGAATACTTAAATGCTTGAACCTTCTGCGTTGAGTTTACTACCACCGTTAGTGGTGGTTGTATTGGCTGTTGTATTACGCCGCCCTATTTTATCTTTACTTATTGGTGCATTAGTTGGTTTAGTTATAGCCGACCCTGCACAAGTACTTACTAACTTTGCGAGTACATCGCTAAAAGTGATGACAGACGAAACCATCGGCTGGCTAATACTTGTATGTGGTGGTTTTGGTGCTCTTATCGCGCTATTAGTACGTACAGGTGGCGCGTCGGCTTTTGGTAAGTTAGCCCTTAAATACACCAAAGGTAAGCGTTCATCTTTGTTTATGACCTTTTGCTTGGGTGTGGTTATTTTTATTGATGACTACTTAAATGCGCTTACTGTGGGTGAAACCATGAAACGCATTACTGATAAATTTAAAGTTAGCCGTGAAATGCTTGCTTACGTTGTTGACTCTACTGCCGCACCAATCTGTGTACTTGTTCCTTTATCTACTTGGGCGGTATTTTTTGGTGGCTTATTGGTAGATAACGGTATTGCTGAGGAAGGCAAAGGTATTGCTGTCTATATTCAAGCCATCCCGTACATGTTTTACGCATGGTTTGCAGTGCTTGTTGTTTTACTTGTTGTGTTGGGTGTTATTCCTGCGATTGGGCCAATGAAAAAAGCAGAGCAAATGGCGCAAATAGAGCAAGCTCAAGTCGATCCAGCTCAATACAATGACGTTCAAACAGCAGATGAATACGCAGTAAAAGCAGCTGAAGAAAACTTTGAAGATGCTGATCCTAAAGGTAAATTACGTAATTTTTTAGTGCCGATTATTTTACTGGTCGCATTTACTGTTTACTTTGAAATAGACGTATACAAAGGCTTACTAGCAACGATGGCGGTCACTCTCCCGTTTTATGCGCTACAAAAGTTAATGAGCGTAAGTGAAATGATTGAGCGCATGCTTGATGGCTTTAAAAGTATGATCCCCGCTATTGGCACTGTTATAGCGGCGTTTATATTCAAAGATGTATGCGATTTAATTGGTTTGCCTCAGTTTGTTATTGGTAGCTTAAGCCCTTATATGACTGCAGGATATTTACCGGCAGTGGTGTTTATTTCGATGGCTATTTTAGCGTTTGCAACGGGTTCGAGTTGGGGTATTTTTGCTGTATCAATTCCGATTGTTATGCCACTGGCAAATGCGGTTGATGCGAACATCCCCTTGGTAATTGGTGCGCTATTATCGGCCTCTTCTTTTGGTAGCCAAGCGTGTTTTTACTCAGATTCAACCGTACTTGCAGCGCAAGGCTCAGGTTGTAACTTAATGAGCCATGCCGTTACACAATTGCCATATACACTGATTGCTGCGGCACTTGCCGTAATAGGCTTTTTAATAATGGCTTAAATTAGCTTAAAAAATAATAAACCCCAATGTAGCGATACATTGGGGTTTATTTTTAACCGTACGAATAAAGGTTACTTTTGTAGTTTGATACCATTGTAATAGGCATCAAGCGTTGTGATTTTTGTTTGATTAGGTAAATCAGCAAAGTCACTTTTAATAAACTTAGTACCACGTAATTGCACATTTAAACGTGCTGCATTAGGGTTAAGCATTGTTAGCTTGTAGTAGTCTTTTATATCTGCAAGCGTTACTTTTTCAACTTCATCAATCAGCTTTTGCTTAGAATCAAAGGTAAAGTTTTCACGGTACCAATCGCTTATAAGTGGGCTCATTTCGTCGCTTAAGTTTTTAGGCTGCTCTTTAAGTGATACAAGGGTTGAGTTTTTAAGTTGCTCAAACGTCTCTTCGCTCATGTTATCAAGTTCAACTGCGTATTCTTTTTTAAACTTATCAAAACGATTTTGAATTTCTTTAGGGCCTTTAACTGGTGTTTGTATAAACAAACCAATAGCTGAGTAATCTTCAATTGGGCGAGCCAATGCACCTACTGCATAAGCGAGCTGCTCCTCAGTACGCATTTTATCAAACGCAACTGTTCTAAAGTGGCTTTGTAATACTGCCGCCTGTGCTTTTTGTTTATAGCCAGCAATTGGGTGAACCGTCATATCAACTACGGCTACGTCAGCTACATCAATGTCTTTTTGCAGTACAAGCGTTTCACCTGGTTGTGGTAACCATGCTTTACTACGTGCAAATGCAGTACGTGTATGATTACTTGGTAGTGTTGCGCTTAGCTCTTCTGCAATTGCGTTAATATCTTGTTGGTTGTAGTTACCGTAACTAAATACGCGTAAATCATTTTGTGCAAACGTAGCTGTTTTTAATTGTGCTAAGTCGGCAACACTCAGTGAGTCAGCGGCTTTAATAAGCGCATCTGTATCAAAACCACCTGTACGCGTTAGTTTTGAATATTCACCAAATGCTTGTGCATACGGAAACTGTTTTTGTTGGTTTAGTAAATTACGTTTAAAGCGATCAACAGCTTGGCTAAATGCTTGTGCTGTTTCATCGGCTTTTAATCCGGTTAAAGCTTGTTTAAGTAATACATCTTGTTTATCTGTAAAACCACTCATAGATAAAACAAGACCGTTACTCGGTGCAAGGCTTACGCTCATACCAGCGATTGCCGCTTCGGTACTTAACTGACTTTGTTGAATGTTATATAAATCAGCCCAAACAGAGTATAAAACTTCTGCTTTAATGTCGTTCAAACCCGGTTGGGTATTTATATATACTTCAACAAGCCCTTTGGGTTGCTCTGCAAATTTTTGACTTGCTTGGCGCCATACTTTTACACCATTTTTATCGTAAGCAAGCTCAGGGTGTTTTTGCTCTTTAAAAGCTTGGGTTTTTATTGCAAAGTTTTCAGGTAATAAATTGTTTACAGTTGGTAATGCTAGCTTAAACTCGCTTGGCTTTTTCCAGCTGGCAATTTCATCATCGCTAATATCACTAATGCGGTATTTACCGTCGTAAAAGTGTAGTTGTGAGTCTGTTTCTTCTTGCTGCGATACATACCAAATACGAAGAGTATCGGCATTTAACTGCTTAAGTACATTGTTTACAGCGTCAGCATCAAATTTTGCATAATAATATGGCGCATTAATAGCGTGATTTAACGGATAGTCTTGCATGCTTTGTGTAAGCGAGCTTACATAATTAAACTCATCACCTTTTTCTAAAAACTTAAACTGGTTATTTAATGATGTGCGAATTTCGTTGAAGTACTTGCTATCAACGCCTTCTTTTTTAATTAAATCGATGTACTGCATAATAGTCGCAACTATTTCGTCACGATTTCTCATGCCTTCATCTGTAAGCTCTGCGTTTACGTTTAATGACCCGTAGTTACCATATTGATTTGGTGCAGCTGAAGCTGACAACTGAGATACCCACCCTTTGTCACGAAGCAATTGCGCTGGGCTGCCCGGCATTTCATTACTTAGTAAATATGCTACAAACCGATTTGGTTTAAGCGCGAATTCGCTATTATTATTAGCAATGGTGAAATCAAGTTGTAGCTGTTTTACATCTTCATTTGGTGCATAAAACACGCGTTTTCCGCCAGCGTTATCAAAATCAAGTTTTGCAGTTACTGTTGGTTTTTCGATGTTTTTATTTTTTATATCAGCAAAGTATTTTTGCGCTTTTTGCTCCATTTCTGCAATCGATAAATTAGAAATAAGCGCTACTTTCATAATATTTGAAGAGTAATATTTATTATAAAAATCAACCGTTTCTTTGTGAAGAGAACTGCCTTCTTTATCACCAAGGGTTTCTAGGTTACCAATTAAAAAGCGATTAGCGGGGTGATCTCCCATCATTTTACGTGCTAATTTAAACTGACCAAAAAAGTCCATTTCGCGGCGCATTGACCATTCAGCATTTACTGCATTTTTTTCTTTGTCTGTGTACTCTGGGTATAACTTAGGCGCTTTAAAAAAATCAGAAAAACGATCTAGTCCTTCATCAAACGCGTCGTTATTAATTTTAAACATGTAATTAGTAATATCGAGCCACGTATACGCATTGTGCGCACCACCATTTTTGGTCATAAAATCAGAATACCCTTTTGTGTCTGGGTAACGATCTGTGCCTAAAAACAGCATGTGCTCTAAATAATGCGCCATACCTTGTTGCGACATCGGGTCGTGCAGTAAACCAACACCTACGCTTAATGCCGCTGCTGATTTTTCAGCACTAGGATCAGACACTAAAATAACTTCAATGTCGTTTGCTAATTTAAGTGTTTTATATTCGCGGTTATCATTAGGGCTTACAACTAACGTATCTGATAGTAAAGAGGCCTGAGGCGCCACAGAAACCGAAGCTGTATTTGAACAACCACTTAAAACTGCAAGTGCAATAGCACTAAAACCAATAATCTTTTTCATTTTTGTTTTCCATTAAAAAGTATTGCGCAAAATAGCATGCGCCAATTCAAAGCAATATAGTTAAGCTAAACTAACATTTTCGATTAATAACTTTCTACAAAATAACGCTATTTTGTGTAACACATTGTGAAAAATGTCTTCATAATCGAATATTAGTTACGAGTCTGCCAACCTTCCGTGATTAAAAATCATTCAATATCAAAAGATACACAAACCCTAAATAATAATAAGGAAAAACGATGGAAAAAATCATCATACTTGCCATGTTTGCACACGTTACGCTTTCACTGGTTGTCATGCTCATTATGGGTAAAAGGCGCTTTGCAGCAGCTAAAAACAAACAGCTAGATTTAAGCGATTTTAAAACAATGCAGTTAGATAAGGCTGGCGACACTATTAGGGTTGCAGATAGAAATTTTTCGAATCAGTTTGAAATACCTGTGCTTTTTTACGCGGGATGTTTACTTGCACTACAACTAAATAGCGCCAGTACACTTGTGGCTATACTGGCCTGTTTATTTGTAGCAACACGTATTGTGCACAGTGTTATTCATTTAGGTGAAAATAACGTACGAGCACGTTTTAATGTATTTTTATTGGGTTGTGTTTGTGTGTTTTCAATTTGGCTGGCAATGGTTTGGCGAGTAATGCTTTAAACAGCTCATGCTAAGCAGTAATGTGAAAGGCAATTTACGCCTGCCACATTACTATTGATTAGATTTAATTATTTAGCACGTCTTAAGCGAGGAAGCACAAGTAAAAAAGCGCCTAAAAGCCACGCTAGCCCACCGCCAGAACTACTATCTGAGTTTATTGGTGCACCTGAGTCAATTAACGTGTTTTCAGTTACGATTAGACCAGCAGCCGAATTCGGATCATCATCCATCACGGTTACACTTTGAATAGTTACTAAATTAGCATTACTAATGGCTACATCACTGCTTGAGCATTGCTCAGTGGTAATACCAACCACCGGTGTATCACCACAATGCACCAATGCGGCGATTTTATCTAAAGTGGACTGACTCGCTGCTGTTATTTGCCCAAACACAGTAAAACCGCCGTTTTGTGTATCTAGCGCTGCACTTCCTGCGCTGTTATTAGCCATATTAAAAAACCACTGGCTTGTAGCGCTATTCTCATTGCCTGATAACTTAGCCATTGCAATGGTGCCTTTAACGTTTGAAAAAACAGGCTCATTTTCTACGGCTGGCTTTGTAGTAATCGCATCTAATGAATCAGAGTATGTAAATCCACCACCTTGAATAACAAAGTTACTTATTGAACGGTGAATCACTGTTTCGTTATATGAATCATCTTGAACATAACTTAAAAAATTTGCGACTGTTTTAGGTGTTTGTTGATCAAATAAGTTAATTTCTATGACACCTTGGCTCGTGTTCATTTCGATAATAGTGGCAGTACTTGTAAAGCTTGCTGCGGCGAGTGCTGAGCCAAGTAAGAGTTTTTTCATGTTACATCCTGTTGTTATATTTATTTAAATAATTGTTAATACAAGTAAGTTAATATTATTCAGTTAAAAAATCGATAATAAAAAGGTGATTGATACAAATTAGACCGCCTTGGTAACATTTAAATTACATTTTATATATTCTTTTTAGTTATAAAAATTAAAACAGCTAAAGCTAAATCATCTTACCTCTGTGTGTACTTTTGCTACTATCAACCAAAATAAAAAACACTGGTAATAATAATGTCAAACACACGACACACAATTTGCGACTTTGGTTTACACAGAGGCGAAGCTTACACAAAGCTACCTGCCAGCTTTTTAACATGGATGATTGCAGCAAACCATGAAAAATCTGAATATGCGAGTAAAGAGTTAAAGCGCAGAGAAACTGCTGCGACAAGCCGTAATTAAGATGAAATGTAAATAAGTACGTTTTTTTCGCATAAAACTAGTTTAAACTAGCCGCTCAATAAATTAAGTGGGCCTTAATAGACAGGTATTTTATGCGAATAATTATTTTATTTTCAGTTTTTTTAAGCGTACTTGGGTGTACATCGGCTACAACCGACTCAAGTGTAAATAACTCTCCTGCAACTCAATATCTTACTGTACTTCATACTAACGATAATCATGGGCGCTTTTGGCACAACGAAAAAGGCGAATATGGTATGGCAGCGCGTAAAACGCTGATTGACTCTTTACGCAGTAAAGCTCAAAAACAAGGTCATGCGGTATTGCTTCTCTCTGGTGGCGATATTAATACGGGTATTCCTGAGTCAGATTTACAAAAAGCAGAGCCTGACTTTAAAGGTATGTCTTTGATTGGTTACGATGCAATGGCATTGGGTAATCACGAATTCGACAACCCTATTGATGTATTGAAGCAACAACAAAAATGGGTGAATTTCCCTTTTTTATCAGCCAATATATTTGAAAAAGAATCAGGCGAACACGCGTTTGATAGCTACAAAATATTCAAAAAGAATGGATTAACTATTGCTGTTATTGGTTTAACAACAACCGACACAGCTAAAATTGGTAATCCTCAATATATTGGGCACTTAGAGTTTAAAGACCCTGTTGACGTTACAGCAAAACTAGCTAAAGAAATAAAAGCTAAGTACAACCCTGATATTACAATCGCGCTTACTCATATGGGCCATTATGTTGATGCTAACTTTGGTATTAATGCACCCGGTGATGTAACACTTGCTCGTTCATTGCCAGCAAACACGCTTGATATGATCATTGGTGGTCACTCTCAAGAACCTGTATGTATGAGTGATACAAATGTAAATGACGACAACTTTAAACCAGGCCTTGCCTGTAAACCAGACCAACAAAACGGTACTTACATTATGCAAGCCCATGAATGGGGTAAGTATGTTGGTAAAGCTGAGTTTAAACTTGAAAACGGTAAATTAACGTTACTTGACTACAAACTTATGCCAGTTAATTTGTATGTTGATAAAGTACAAGCTGATGGTTCTACTAAAGAAGTATTAGCAAACGAGTACATAAAACCAGATCCAAAACTTGAATCTTATTTAGCGGTATACCAAGCAAAAGGCGCTAAACAAATTGAAGGTACCATTGGTGAAGTTGATGCTCGCTTAGAAGGCGACAGAAACAAAGTTCGCTACCAACAAACTAATCTTGCGCGCGTAATTATTCAAGCTCAAATGAATGTAGTAAATGCAGACTTTGGACTAATAAGTGGTGGTGGTATTCGCAGCTCAATAGAAGCGGGTGAAGTAAGCTATAAAGATATTTTAAAGGTGCATCCTTTTAAAAACCGTATTACTTATATGGATTGGCAAGGCAGTGATTTATGGGATTACTTAAATACAGTAACGAGCTTCCCACCGGATGCAGGTGCTTACTTACAGTACCATAAGCTATCGTTTGAACGTAAAAATGGCCAACTAGTTAATGTGGTTATTAATGGCCAACCTTTGAATAAAAATAAAACGTACCGCATGAGTCTAAATAGCTATAACGCATCAGGCGGTGATGGTTATCCTACGCTTACAAATAAAGAAGGCTTTGTTAGTACAGACGAAACAGATGCCCAAGCGCTACAAGACTTTATATCAAAAAACAGCCCTCTTAAAGCGGCTGAATTTACCCCTAAATAAATGAAGATAATAATAGGAAAGTAACTGTGTTACTTTCCTATTATTTCAATATTGCCTTTTCTAATATTTGCCAGCCCATAACTATGCAGTCGAGAACGCGACCCTTCTCCATATGCTTTTGGGGGATAATATAATTCTTTCTCTTCAGGACATTCGTTAAGCACTTCATCTAATGCCGCACGTATTTCACTTAAGGTTTTTTCAAGACTATTATTAAAGTTAGGCCTTTTTCTAACCGTGTGACCAAGCTCAATCAACCTATAAAAATACTTATTCGCAAGCTCTAGCAGCTCCTCTGGTACATCTTTATTATGACTAAGCGTTACATCATCGTTATTTGTACAATACTCTACAAGTGCTAAATAAAAGCATAATGGCTTATTAGCTAAACTCATTTTTTGTTCTGGATTACAGCTACTCGATAGTGTTTTATCGTTAAGATCAACAATAAGTACAAGCGGCGCAGGCTCAGTAATTGTTTGATGCTCTGTATTAATCAATTGTTTATTACTTTGCTTAATAAACGCAAATTTTATCCAAAAGCTAACCAACACACTTAAAACAAAAAATATTAAATAATAAATAATCTGACTCAACATAAAGTGAGTGTGCTTAACGCTAAATACAACTAATACAAACCCGCTGTTTGTACTCAAACTACGTATTATTTGGTTGGGCTTTATAGGTGTTACCATCTCGCTTTTGGGCACAATAGTAACAACCCTAAGATCATCCGAATCGATATAGCTATTTAAGGTTTTAATGTAGCTATTAACCGCGTCTTTATTGCCTGAGTGTTTAAGCAGCTCATTTGATAAATCAAGTAAGGGTAAATCTAGTGCTATTTGCTTCTCTATCTGAATTATTTTTTGTTTAACTACTTGCTGGCTTTTTTGGGTTACAGAAATATAAAAAACAGACGATAGAATTAAAAATAAACATATAAAAACAAGTAATTGCTTATATTTACTCATCACTAACTTCCTCTTTTAAGTTTACTGAGCTAGTACCGCAACTCCAAAACGGCTGCACATTTTGATAGTAGTGCAACCTTTGATCTTTAGACATAGCAAGTAAGTTTTCCTGAACTGCACACAACAAATCAGTATTGTTTTGCCGCATTTTTAAATACCACCTTGTTCCAGAAATATTATTACTCAAAGGCGTAATATAATTTTTTGAAAAGCGTTTTTCGTCACTCTCTTTCCAAAATGAAGCAATAATATCGACTTTTCCGTCGGCTAGTAGATCACGTAATTCATTATGAGAACTAGCATAGGTAATTTTCAAATTAGCTAAATTAATATCCAGCTCTTTAAATACCTTCTTTGGTAATATGTGCCCTGAGCGGCTAGTTGGATAATCAAGCAAACCTATACGCTTATCTAAAAAGTACTGTTTTGTAATGCGAGGTTTTTCTTTAGACGATATAAAAAAGGCAGTGTAGTCAGAAAACCCAACAACGGGCTGGTAGTTATAAGTCGACTCAGCTTTGAAGGCGGCCATAATATTATTTTTAGCTAAAATTAAGTCAGCAATTCCTTTACCAACAAACTCAAAGCTTTCTGCGGTTCTATACCCCCAATACCCTTTTACAGAGCCATATTGTTTAGCCACTACGTTATCAGAACACAAATTCTGTGTTAATAACTTGGCTATTTTTTTCGATTGCGTGAAAATAATTAGCTGGTCTTTATTACTTGTTGCAGTTGTTTGACATTCTGTTGAGGTTTCAATCATAACTGGAAAATGCAAATCATCGTTGTATACACTAACTTGACCGCAAATCCACGTAACGACCAACAATAGAAACAAAAATGTAACAATTAACATTTTGTGCAACACGATATTTTTAAAATTCAAAGCAATGCTACTCAAAAAAAGATTATATAGTGCATTTGAACAATTTCGCTTACTTATTACAACAAGTAATTTTACCTGTTAAACATAAGCTATTGATTTATATCAAATCTAAATAAGAAACTATGAATTTTAATAAGTCCTTCCTATCAACACGAAAAGTGAGGACAATTGACCGCATTAGCTTATAGCAACCCCATGAAATATTCATTTAGGAAGTTCTAATGCATAACAGTATAAAGTACTCGATATCCTCTGCACTTTTGGTTAGTGCGATATTCACAAGCACCGACTCACATGCTTGGGGTCAAAATGGCCATCGTATTGTAGGGCAGATTGCACAATCTCATATAAGCGAAACAACTAAAGCAGCAATTAAGCCTTATTTAGATGGCGAGTCACTAGCTCAAATATCAACGTGGCCTGATGAAATGCGATCTGCTCCTGGTGAGTTTTGGCAAAAGAAATCATCTCGTTGGCATTATATAAATGCAGCACCGGGTAAGTCTTTCAGCTTCAACCACGAACATACTAAAAACAAAGAATCTGTAAGTAATATCCTTGAAGGTATTCACTACTCAATGCAGACACTTACAGATACCAATAGCACGTTAGACGCTAAGCAATTTAGTTTACGTTTTTTAGTGCATTTAGTAGGTGATAGCCATCAGCCATTTCATGCAGGTAGAGGTGAAGACAGAGGTGGTAATCGTATAAAGGTTTCATTTTTTAATGAAGAAACAAATCTTCATAGTCTTTGGGATACAAAGCTAGTTGAGAACGAAAACTTGTCGTTTACTGAATACGCGCAATTTATAGATACTAATAACAGCGAGTTAATTGCACAGTATTTACAAAGTTCTCCTAAAACCTGGGTTGAAGAATCGCACAACTTAGCAACAAAAATTTATAAGTACACCAACGACGAAGTTGGATACAGCTACATTTATAACAATACGCCTATCGTAAAAACGCGCTTACAACAGGCGGGTATTCGATTAGCTGGATTATTAAATGCTTTATTTGACCCTTCTGCAAAAGAGTTAAAAACAGCACTAAAAATGACGACTGACAAATAAACTGTATTAAATTTATATAACCTACACACGGGAAATCAACATTATGACTAAGCTTCGCCTTTCGAAATTAACTGGAGCGGTAATTTTAGCGCTAGGTGTTTCTACAAGCGCAATGGCTGCTGATACTTCATCTGCAATGCGTGGTAAAATTACAACGCCTTCAGGTGGCAGTGCTGCAAACGTTAAAATTAAAGTAGTTCACCAACCAACGGGAACTATTAGCGAATTAACTACAAACGAAAGTGGTACGTTTATCGCTAATGGTTTACGTGTAGGTGGCCCTTACATGGTTATCATCGACTCTGATACGTTTAACGATACCACTGTTGAAAATATCTACTTGAACCTGGGTGAAACTTACCGTTTAAGCTCACAGCTTGCTCCGCGAAACATCGAAAAAATTGAAGTGTCTGGTTATAAAATTGTTCAACAATCAGGTGGCTCTAGCAGTACATTTGGCTCTGATACAATTGAAAACATGCCAAGCTTTAATCGTGACATTAAAGATATTGCGCGTTTAAACCCACTTGCGAGTATTAACGGTAATGGCGAGCTAACGTTTGCAGGTAGTAACCCTCGTTCAAATGGTTTAACTGTTGATGGCATCGGCCAAAACGATGATTTTGGTTTAAGTTACGGTGGTTACCCGACTTCACAGCCTCCAGTTGCACTTGATGCTATTGAACAAATTTCTGTTGATGTATCTCCTTTTTCAGCTTCTAAAGGTAACTTTGGCGGCGGTACTATTAATGCGGTAACAAAATCAGGTACGAACGAATTTAAGTTTTCTGGTTTTTATGAAACATCAACTCCTGATATTGCAGGCGATGTAGACAGTATTTCTCAAGTTTATACTGATGGCCGACCGGCTTTAGATGAAGATGGTCATCGTACATATGTTATTGAAAAAGTTGAGCCAATCCAAACTGAAAAACGCTATGGTTTTAACGTTGGCGGACCATTGATCGACGACACTTTGTTTTATTTTGTAAACTACAATAAATGGACAAGCGAACTTGATTTGGATTATGGTTTTGAAGGTTCAGGCGCAACGAATGAGTACGACGTAACAGAAGATAATTACAATAATTTTCTTAATATTTTAAGTAATGAATATGGATTAACTGACTCTTTAGGTGGGGATCCTAAAGATACAAACGAGTCACTACTTGTTAAGTTAAGCTGGAATATTAATGATGCCCACCGTCTAGATTTCACTTACCAATGGCAAGATGACAAAGACGAAACAAATGTTGGTACTGGCGGAAGCACTGTAAATTTAGCGTCAAGCCGTTACACTTACGCCACTAAATTTAATAATTTTGCGACTAAATTATACTCAGACTGGAATGAAAACTTCTCAACTGAAATTGGTATAGCTTATAAAGATGTTTCATCTAGAAGCTTAACAAATTCTGATATCGGTTACGTTAAAGTTGAAGAATACTATCGTGGTCCTGCTTACGAGTTTGGTACCGACGAATTCCGCCATGCAAATAGCGCATCAACTGAAAACTTAACACTCACGTTTGATGCAACTTATTTAATGGATGACCATGAGATTAACTTTGGTATGCAGTATGAATCGTTAAACTTATACAACTTATTCGCTTCCAATTCATTAGGCTCTTGGGAGTTTGATAACTTTGAAGGCTTCGAAAACCGTGAAGTTGGTAACTACGACGGCACTTACGATTTTTCTTACAGTAACGCATTTACAAACAATCCAAATGACACTGCATACGATGCAACACGTAATCAATTAGCGCTTTACATTGAGGATACATTTTACGTTGGTGACGATTTAGAAGTCACTGCAGGTATTCGCTATGAGCGTTTATCATCAGATGATAAACCAACACGTAATGAAAATTTTGTTAATGCTTACAGCGCATTATATGGAGTTGATGACTTCAATAACCAAGAAAACCTTGATGGCTTAGATATTTTCCTACCACGTATAGGCTTTAAATATTATGCAACTGAAGCATTAACCATCAACGGTGGCATAGGTCGCTTCCAAGGTGGCATTCCAAATGTTTGGTATAACAACTCATTCCAAAATGATGGTATTACAATTGTTGAACCGACAGAAAACTTCGTTAACAACTATTATGCAAACAACCAAGCTGATATTACACAAGTGCCTGACGCAATTAAAAATTCGTTAGTGCAAGGTACTGGTAGTACAAACTACATTGACCCTGACTTTAAATTACCTTCAAGTATTCGTGCTCAAGTTGGTTTTGAATATGAGTTTGACTCAGAATTGCTTGGCGATGGATTTAAATGGCAAGCTGAAATTGCTTACCATAAGAAAGAGAACGAAGCTGTATGGCATAACACGGCTATCCAACCTGTTGGTTTAGCTGCCGATGGTGAGCGTGTAATCAACGAAAGTATTTATAGCGGTGACCTTGCTCAAAACTTTGATATTGCAATGACTAACTCATCTGACGATGGCCGTTCAATTATTATCTCAACGGGTCTTGCAAAAGAGTTCGAAAATGGTCTTTACGTTTCAGCAAGCTACGCACACCAAGACGTAACTGAAGCATCTTCTGGTTCATCTTCACGTGCACAAAGTAATTATCAGTACAACATAACACGTAATCGCAATGAAGATTTTGCTGACCGTGGCTCTTATGAAGTAGAGCACAGCTTTAAAGTTAATTTAGCGTATAACACTGAATTCTTTAGTGGCTACGCAACTAAGTTTAACGTATTTTTTGAACGTCGTTCGGGTCGCCCTTTTAGCTACACTATGGGTATGTACCAAGAGCGCGGCCTAGGTGATACTAAAGATTTTGATAGTAGCTCAGCTTACTTAGCTTATATACCTACAGGTGCTGATGATCCAAATGTAAACTGGGATGAGTCTGGTTTATCTTGGAATGAATTAGAAACGCTTCTAAATCGTGCTGGTATTTCTGAACGTGGTGAAATTTTAGGTCGAAACTCAGGCACTCAACCTTGGGTAACTACTATGGATGTAAGTATCAAACAAGAAATACCTGGCTTTGCCGAAGGTCACAGCGGTGAAATTTATTTCATGGTTGATAACTTTGCAAACTTATTAAATAGCGATTGGGGTGTTGAAAAACGTTTAGGCTTTTCTGACCAAGCTGTATATGACTTTGAAGGTTTAGATGCTGAAGGTCGTTACAAAATTGACCCTCGACACGACGGTGCTGACGTTCGTAACTATAGCCAGTATGTAACTAGTTCTTCTGCATGGCAGGCTAAAATTGGTATTAGCTACAAGTTTTAAGCCTTAAAAACTCTACATCAATAACTTGTTAAGTTATTTGTAAGTTACAATAAACCCATTACAAATTTGTAATGGGTTTTTTTATATTCCCCCTACAATTTCACATGTTTGTCATAAAACCCACGTAATATAAACCCCGATATAGAGTTATTGCTCAAAAAAACATTAAAATAGACAAAAACATTACTATTTATTAAAAATATATTGCAGTTGTATTTTATTTGTAACGAATAAATAAGGTACACTAGTAACGGATTTTGAATAAATGAACTTCAACTGTTTATTTTGCAAAATTTTAAAATAAAAATATAAAAATTTAATTAATAACTACACGGGAAAATTAAATGAAAACTCAACTTCGCAAAACAGCTCTTTCACTTGCTATCGCAGCATGTGTTGGTGTGAGTGGTGGCGTATTCGCTAGTGACACAACGTCATCAGTTAAAGGGCAAATATCTGGCCCTAACGGTAATCCTGCAGCAAATACTAAGCTAATATTAGTTCATGAGCCAACAGGTACCCGCAGAGTAGTAACAACAAACGATACAGGTACATACAATGCCACAGGCCTTCGTGTAGGTGGTCCTTACAAAATAATTATTGATTCTGATGTTTACCGAGATGTTCAAATTGAAGATGTTTATCTTTCACTTGGCGAAACTAGACAGCTAGATCAACAACTATCTAGTAACAGCATGGAATCTATTGTTGTAACTGGCTCCCCAGTTCTATTCAATTCATCTGCAAATGACTCTTACTTTGGACAAGAAGCAATAACTACAACACCTAGTATAGGTCGTGATATAAAAGATATTGTTAAAAACAATCCTTTAGTAGTTATTCAGCCTGGTAGCGAGAGTTCGATGACGATCGCTGGGTCTAATCCTCGTACGAATTCAATAACCATTGACGGTATCCCACTAAATGATGATTTTGGTCTAAATGGCAATGGCTACCCTACTCAGCGTAACCCTTTCCCTCTAGATGCACTAGATCAAGTTTCAGTCTCTGTTGCTCCAATTAATGCAAAATCAAGTGGATTTACTGGTGGTAATGTAGATGCCGTATTCAAATCAGGCACGAATGAACTGCACGGCAGTGTTTTTTATGAAAAATTAAGCAGCGATTGGGCTGGCTCTCCAAAAGATGCTTCTGGTGAAAAGCTTGAATTAGATTTTGAAGAAAAAAACTATGGCGCGTCTTTTGGTGCTCCAATAATTGAAGATAAGTTGTTTATTTTTGCTGCTTATGAAAAATTTGAATCACCGCAACAATTAGAATATGGCGTAGCTGGTTCAAATGTTGGAACAAATAAAACAACTGTAACTACTGCCGATTTAGAGGCTGTTAGAGCCATAGCTAATGATGTATATGGTATTAGTGATATTGGTGAATCAGATGTACAACCTCAGTTAAATGATGAAAAGTACATTGCAAAAATTGATTGGAATATCAATGATTACCATCGTGCTAACTTCGTATATATGCACAGTGAAGGTAATAGCACTCGTAACATGACTAACAATAATACAGAATTAAGATTGAGTACCCAGTGGTACAATAATGCACAAAAATTAGACAACTTCAGTTCAACTTTGTATTCAGATTGGACTGACGAATTTTCAACGCAAATTAGCGTAACTCAAAAGTCAGTTAAAACTGGGGCTATATCTCTTGGTAATTCATTTAATCTAGGCGATATTACGATTGAAAACCTTGATGTAGATGGTGATGGTGAAGAAGGTGCTATTGCATTTGGCTCTGATGAATTCCGTCATTCCAACACTCTAGAAAACGACTTGTTTACAGTTAAGTTCGATGGTACATACCTTTTAGATGAACACACTATAGAGTTTGGTATCAAATATGATGTACTAGATATTGAGAATCAATTTTTACCTGGTTCAAAAGGTGTTATCTCATTTAATAGTTTACAAGATTTTAATGACCAAATAGCATCTGAATATAGTTATAGTAATGGTACTGGTAATAATCCTGCAGCTGTAATTGCTAAGTTTTCACGAAATGATATCGCTCTATATGTAAATGATACATGGGATTACAGTGACGACTTAATATTGTCTGCTGGCTTACGTTATGAGCGTTTGGGCTCTGACGATAAACCGATTTACAACGCAGGTTTAGAAACTCGTACTGGTTTTAGTAATACAAACAACCTAGATGGCGAAGATATAATACTACCTCGCGTTGGTTTTACTTATACACTTAATGAAGATGTAACCATAAGAGGTAGTGCTGGTCGCTATGCTGGTGGCAACCCTAACGTTTGGATATCTAACTCGTATTCTAGCGATGGTATCAGTAAGCAGTCTTTTGCACCTAGAGACCCTATATCTATCCCTTCTACAGCTTTAAACACCCCAATCCCTGAAGCAATAGCTGCAGTAAGTTCAGGTACTAGTGGCTCTACCTCTAACTTCATTGATCCTGATTTTGAAATCCCTTCACAGTGGACATTCATGTTAAACAGTGATGTTAATTTAGATATTCCATACCTTGGTGAAGGTTTTGCTTGGACAACTACAGCTATTTATACTAAAAAGGAAAATAGCGCTGAATGGATTAACGCTGCGCTTTTACAAGATGGTGATGTGGTTGGTTCAACGATAGATGGTACTCTACCGTTTTACGATACACGCGAACTAGAAATAATGCTTACAAATGCTGATGACGATGGCAGATCTGTTATCTTAAGCACTGGTATATCTAAGTCTTGGGATAACGGCTTCAAGTTTGATGCGTCTTATACAAACCAAGATATTACAGATGGCAATCCAGGAAGCTCATCAACAGCACGTAGTAACTACCGCTTTGGTCATTTTGGAGACCATCAAGAAACTCAAGTTGGTGTGTCACCTTATGAAACTGAGCACAGATTTGTAATTAATCTAGGGTATACGGCTGAATTAATTGAAAATTATAAAACCAAGTTTAACTTATTTATTGAGCGTAATTCTGGTTCAGCTTATAGCCAGCTAGTAAGTTTAGAGAACCTAAGTGGTGGACGTTTCTTTAATCAAGACCTAATTCAGCCTTCTGGTTTTGGTTCAACATTTGGTGGTAACTACTTACCTTATGTTCCAACAGCAAATGATCCAAATGTGATTTATGCTGATGGTGTTAGTGAAGCTGAAGTTTTAGCTCATTTTGACAGTCTAGGGCTTTCAGGTTCTGCTGGTGGTTTTGCTGATAGAAGCCAAGGAAAAACACCTTGGGTAACTACAATGGATTTGTATGTATCACAAGAAATCCCTGGTTTTGCAGATGATCATCGTGGCGAGTTTTATTTCGTTATAGATAACTTATTAAACTTAATTGATTC
The DNA here is from genome assembly GCF_015864465.1 of Pseudoalteromonas sp. SWN29. Lineage (NCBI taxonomy): Bacteria > Pseudomonadati > Pseudomonadota > Gammaproteobacteria > Alteromonadales > Pseudoalteromonadaceae > Pseudoalteromonas > Pseudoalteromonas sp. SWN29. The sequence goes on along the minus strand of NZ_JADYXE010000004.1, from coordinate 65,158 downwards.
ATCTAAAGGTAAGGTTTACCGCCAGAATAACAACTCAAGAGATGTTATTGAGATGGATATTGACCAAGCAACGGGTAAATACATCATTGGCAACCCTATAAATGATGACTTTACTTTTGAAGCGGAAGATTCAACTTACAGAGTTAAAGTTGGTGTTCGTTACACTTTCTAATTTAGCTTATTAAATTAGTTAATATTTAAAAGCCCACTTTGTGGGCTTTTTTATGCCTTTAATTTGTTATTTAACTTTTCAAAAATACTCACTAACACTTCGTATTCTTCGTTAGTCAAAGTGCTCAGTAATTGTTTTTCCCAATTTAATGCATCGGGCGCTATTTGCTCATATAAGCTTTGCCCTGCTTTACTCAGTACAAGTAATGCTGCGCGCTTATCTTGCTCATTTAACTCACTTATCACTAAACCTTTATCAATTAAAACTTTTACCGCGCGTGAAACAGTCGACTTGTCCATATTTGCTTGCGCGCATAAATCCTTTGCGTTGCTTTGGCCATACTGCGCTAAATTAGCAAGTATTCGCCACTGAGGAATATTTAAACCGTATTTAGTTTGATAAACCTCTGCAAAATCATTACTTACGCGCGTTGCTATATTCGTTAATTGATAGGGTAAAAACGTTGCTAAATCAATTTTCATTTTTGGTTATCCCAGCTTTGTAAGCTTTACTTTAGTGTTCATTTATATTTACGGACGCGCGCAGTTGCACATTTGATATTAGTCTCACTTGAGAGTATCTTAACTGAAATAAAAATAATATTAAACCAACCCCCTCTCACAGGAGTCAGTAATGACGACACAATTAAGTTATATGACAGGTTTTGGTAATGAATTTGAAACACAAGCGCTACCTGATGCATTGCCAATAGGACAATTTAGCCCACAAAAGGTTAAATACGATTTATACACTGAGCAATTTAGTTCGACTGCATTTACGGCTCCTCGCGCTTCAAATCGTCGCACTTGGTTTTACCGCCTTCGCCCATCTGTAGTGCAAGGTGATTACCAAGCAATTGATAACGGCCTAATAAGAACAGCCCCAATCACTGAAGCCGTAACACCACCAACAATGCTACGTTGGAATCCTATTGAGATGCCTTCACAGCCTACTGACTTTATTGATGGCTTGGTAACGATGGCAGCTAATGGCAGTGCTAATGGGCAATCTGGTATTGGCATTCATGTATATGTCGCTAATCAGTCAATGAAAGGGCGTTACTTTTGCAATGCCGATGGCGAAATGTTGTTTGTCCCTCAGCAAGGTGAGTTATTAATTCACACCGAGTGCGGTAAGTTAAGCATTAAACCTGGTGAAATTGCGGTTATACCTAGAGGAATTAAATTCTCTGTTGATTTAATTGACGATACCGCGCGTGGTTATATTTGTGAAAATTATGGTCATGCGTTAGAGCTTGCTGAGCGAGGCCCTGTTGGTGCTAATGGCTACGCTAACGACAGAGACTTTCAATACCCCGTTGCTGCCTTTGAAGATAAAGAAGGTGACTTTGAGCTTGTTTCTAAATTTAACGGTAATTTATTTAGCTGTGAAATAAAGCACTCCCCTTTTGATGTAGTTGCATGGACCGGTAATAGCTCACCCTATAAATACGACTTATCGCGTTTTAATGTAATGAATACAGTGAGTTTTGATCACCCCGACCCTTCCATATTTACTGTGCTAACCTCTCCTTCTGCTACTGAGGGTATGGCTAATGTCGATTTTGTGATATTTCCACCGCGTTGGATGGTAGCCGAAAATACATTTCGCCCGCCTTATTATCACCGCAATATTATGAGTGAATTTATGGGCTTAATTGAAGGTGTGTATGATGCAAAAGAGCACGGCTTTGTACCTGGTGGCGCAAGTTTACACAATTGTATGTCGCCACATGGACCTGAAGCCGACGTATTTGAAAAAGCTTCAAACGCTGAGCTTACACCACAAAAATACGAAAACACATTGGCCTTTATGTTTGAGTCGCGCTATATAATTTCACCAACAAAATATGCACTAGAAGGCAAAGAGCGCCAACCAAACTACACCGATTGCTGGCGTACTATTAAAAAACAATTTACAGGTTCACAGGATTAATTATGAAATTATACAGCTACTTTCGCTCATCAGCGGCTTATAGAGTGCGTATAGCGCTTAACTTAAAAGCAATCGATCATGAACTTGCTATTGTTAACCTTTTAAAATCAGAGCAACTTGGGGAGGAATATTTAGCTACTAATCCACAAGGCTTACTCCCTGCACTTGAAACCGATGATGGTGTATTAGCACAATCGCTTGCAATACTGGAATGGCTTGATGAAACTTATCCGCAATCGCCATTAATTACAGGGACTGCGTGGCAAAAAGCACAAATAAGAAACTTAAGCTTTGCCATTGCCTGCGATATTCACCCTGTTAATAATTTACGCGTGCTGAAGTATTTATCAAACGAATTAGGTGTTGATGACGAGGCTAAAAATAAATGGTATCGACATTGGATAGAAATTGGTTTTGAAAAAATAGAACTGATGCTAAACGAAAGTGATGACTACTGTATTGGTAACCAACCAACACTTGCTGACATTTGTTTAGTACCGCAAGTATTTAATGCAATTCGTTTTAACATAGATATGAGCGCTTATCCAAAAATTGCAGCTATTTACGAACACTGTAATAAATTAGCTGCATTTAATGATGCTGCACCGCAAAATCAACCCGATGCAAATTAAGCTAATTTAAAACTAACTTTGTAGCGCACTATGAATAACCGTAATGTGCTCAATTAAATCTAAGCCCAGATCAGTTAAATACCCGCCATCTGGGCTATCTATAATCCCTTTTTCAAATAAACGTTGCGCTGCACTAAGTAAGCTTGGCTCTGCGTCTGAGTGTAATTTAATACCCTGCATTTTGCTGTCGCGAGGAAACTTTGCTAATAGTGTGAATTCTTCGATCATTGTTTGATTAAATTGCATTGTGTGCACCTTTTATTTGAATCCAAGTTGTTCTGTGAGTAACTAAGTTTATAATTAAAATCACTTTGTGTACTTTACACTAGCACGTTTTTTAGCTTAATGTATTATTTTTAACCCTCCCTATTTAAAGGCCTCTAATGCGTAACTTTTTAATTCTATGCTTTTGTTTTAGCAGCTTATCGTATTCAATATTTAGTGAAGCAACAACCCTTAAAACCCATTCAATTATTGATGCAAACCAGTTTGTAAATGAAGAATCAAACTGTTGGTACGACAACAAACGCTATAGCGAAGGCGCGTTAATACAAATTCACTCTTTTACACTTTTATGCGGTGCTAAAAACCCTCAACACAGTAACAGTCAACTCATTTGGCTTAAAATAGATAAACAAGGTAATGCTATTTACCCAACCGCTCCTAAAACAATCACTGTGAATTAGCGCTAAAAGCTGATTTGAGCTACAATGCACGCAGTTTAAATAAGTAGTATGGCTATGGATAATCAACCTAAAAACCCTTTACATGGGGTAACGTTAGAACAAATACTTGTTGAGTTAGAACAGCGACTTGGCTGGAGAACCCTTGGCGAGCAAGTGAAAATTAAGTGTTTTACTGATCAACCGAGCATTAAATCGAGTTTAAAGTTTTTGCGTAAAACGCCTTGGGCTCGCGATAAAGTGGAAGCACTTTATATTCACACTATAAATAACAAACCTATTCGTAGACCAAAAAGTGCACCGAGAGAAACATCTTCTCAAGCGCCGGATACAACAGGGTTTGTTTGGCCATCAATTAAAAAATGATGTAAAAAAGGAGCTAATTTAGCTCCTTTTTTAATTGTAACTAGCGCGATTTATTGCTCTTTGCAAATCACATTTAATGAGGCCGGCTCAATAGTAATAACGAGTCTGTGAGCAGTTTTAACTTCACCGTCAAGTACGTACTTAAGCTCTCCTTCGCCTGTCACCTCGACTCTTTTAGCATTTGTATGATGCGAATTTATAGCTAAATGTGTTTGCGTTAAACTGCTAAACATCAGTTCTGCAATACTCAATATTGTCGTAGAATTTTCATTATTTGGTGTTAGCCAATTTACATCAAGAAGCCCGTCACTATGATCTGGCTGCCCACCACCTTGAGCCAATAACGTTGTAAAAGGCGCAGCATTAGCCACAATAAAGCTATTTGTACATATTTCTTTCGGCTCATTATCATCGAGTTTTACACTAAGTAGCTGTGATTTTTGCTCACCAAAGGCTTCAAAAAAACCATTTAAATAGGCAAGTTGCCCCGACTTATTTTTCGACTCTCTATCTGCTTTTTCTATCATAGATTGCTCAAAACCAATACCCGCTAATAAAAGTACTAATTCGTTATTACAATAAGCGGTATCTATTGTGCTTGTTTGACCATCAATTATTAAATCACAGGCTTGTTCAACAGGAATAAATTTAGAGCTAATCCCCATCAATACATGCGCAAGTGCGTTTGCAGTCCCCATTGGTATAATACCTAGCTTACATTGTGTATTTACAAGTACGCTTGCAACTTCGGCCACGGTACCATCGCCTCCACACGCTATTATCATGTCTGGATTTTGCGCAATTGCCTGTTTAGCAAGCTCAATACCGTTTACGTCTTGTGAAGTAGTAAGTACTTTTAAATCGTAATAGGCCGATAACCGCGCAACAATTAAGTGCTCTTTTTCTTGCCATAATCGTGTACCAGATACTGGATTTGCAATTAAAACTGCTTTGTTTTTAATCAGCAGCTCGCCTTTTTTATGGCGCTTAGCTAAATGACGCAGCTGATGCTTATTTAAGTTTGCGGTTTCGCGGGTTTCCTTTATTTGTGCAAGTACTTCATGTACATCTGCATTTTTGTTTTGACTCAATAAATAAGCCGCCATTACAAAAACTGACCGCCCACGGCCTAAAGCACAATGTACAACTACGCGACGGTTTTCTTTAATATGATGATGTATCCAATTAATAGCCTGATTTAACTGAGAATGGGTAGGAATACTATGATCGAGCACCGGAATGTTTAAGTAATTTATATTCTCTTGTGTTGAACTCCACTCGAGTCCGTCAAATTCACACGTAACGTCTAAAATTGCAGTAATTCCGTTATCTTTTAATGTGTCTATGTCTGAGGGAAATAATCGGCAAGCTAAAAATAGGTTTTCGTTTATTTTTTGAATTGGCGGCACTTTATCGCGCTTACGTGACCAGGCATTATAAATTTGCACACCAAATAAAAATGGCACAAATGCCCAACGTATATAAAATGGGATCACCCCATTTTCACGTTTTCTAAATATTTTTGCTGTATTAAAAATATATGCGGTACTCACTAATAAAAGTGACAGTGCAGTCCAATAAAAAACAATAGCAAAGTAAACAGAGTTTACTTCCCAACCAATAAAAATAAGTAGTAATGCTAAAAGTGAATAACCAATTGCAGCCCACATAGTTTCTCCTTTGTGTAAATAATTCCAATTTTCTAATTTTAATTTAAACGGCTTTATGTACTCTTTTGCAAATATCACGCCATATAAATGGCATTTTAAATTCAAATTAAAATTATAAGCTATTGATATATAATGTTAATAATAAAATAAATTTAAGTGCAATCTGCTCTTTGTGCATTTTTTACAAACATGTGAATAAATTATACTTACACGTCTAAATTTCAAACACTGATCGGTTATTGCTTGTACTAACGTATAAAGCAGCTAATCTAAAAATCAATTAAATTTTTTGCATCCAAATCACACTCTCAACCGTTTTCTCAATGATAATAAGAAAAACAGGACCCCTATGGATAACGATGATTTACTCCCTCTTTTGTGCGCAACAGCACAAGGAGACAAAAATGCTTTCTCGAGTTTGTATCAACAAACTAGCGGCAAACTTTTTGCGATTAGTTTAAACATGCTCACAAATAGAGCACATGCTGAGGAAGCACTACAAGACGCTTTTATAAAAATTTGGCATAACGCATCTGAATATAACGCCTCTAAAGGCACCGTTATTAGTTGGATGATAAGTATAGTTAGGTATAGAAGTCTTGACTCACTGCGCTATCACAAAGTACGAAAAGAGCAGTCGTTAGGCGATGACGAATATGAAAATGAAAGTGTTGACGTTAATTACGATGAAGAAACGAAACTGGTTAATTGTATCGAACAACTTGAGCCGCAACAAAAACAAGCTATTCACTTAGCTTATTATAAGGGGCTGAGTCATAGCGAGCTAGTGGATCATATAGAGACGCCATTAGGTACAGTTAAAAGCTGGATCAGGCGTGGGCTTATGCAGCTACAAAGGTGTTTAACATTATGAATTATAATAAACCCGAACTATTAGACGCGCTTGCTGGGCAGTACGTGCTTGGCACACTTAGAGGGCTTGCCCGTAAGCGTTTTCAGCGTCTGTTACTTAACTCAAATCAAGCACGTGAAGCAACAAGTCTATGGGAGCAAAACCTAAACAACTTAGCGAGTGCTATTACACCGCAAACGCCACGTGACGATGTATGGGTAAATATACTACAGCGTATTGAAAACAGGCCACAAACAAGTAAAACAGTCATACATACCAAGCCTTCAATTTGGCGTACATGGTCTTTTGTGGCAACTGCTGCGTGTATTGTTTTAGCCTTTTTGGTTATTCAACCTAGTACCAATGTTATGCACACTCAACAAATTGCTTTGGTTCAAAATCAAGATAAACAATCATTGTGGTTTATTGATGTAAGCGAGCAAGGGCTCTCAATTAAAGCCAGTAGCCAATTGGTTGCCCAAACTAATAAAGATTATGAGTTGTGGATGATTTTAAAAGGGCAAGATGCACCTATTTCACTGGGTTTACTGCCCAAGCAAGGCAGTAAAATATTATTTAAAGATAACCGCTTTAACGCAAGTGATATCGCATTGTTAGCAGTGAGCTTAGAACCTATTGGTGGCTCACCAAATGGATCTCCTACTGAGGTACTATACACCACAGAGCTGGTACTTTTATAACCCTACTATTATGACTAAAGTTGGCTGTTTACTTAAAGCAGCCAACCTTCTTTAAAACTTTTTTAACAAAAAATAAAAATAATTTAACTTTTTTGCATCCAATTTAAATCCTGCCCCGTTATTAGCTATGACTTCAATCAAAACTAAAGGACAAAGTCATGAAAGCTTTAACTCCATCAATACTCGCAGTAGTAATATGTAGTACGTTTGTAAGTGCACCAAGTGAAGCATCAAGCCACAGAGAAGCGCCAAATATAAGCCGTTTCCCGACTTTAGATTCAACCGATTTTTATGTATTTAATAGTTACGAGCAAGGCCGTGGCGATTTTGTAACACTAATAGCTAACTACATCCCGCTACAAGACGCATACGGCGGCCCTAATTACTTTGCAATGGATCCGGATGCAACTTACAGCATTCATATCGATAACGATGGCGATGCTGTTGAAGATATTACATTTGCGTTTAACTTTAAAAGCATGCTCCCTAACGATAATCAAGGCGTGCAATTAACTGTTGGACCTGAAGGTAATCAGCGTACCGTGTCTGTACCGCTTAAAAATGTAGGCGGTGTATCTGCCGGTGATGACAGCGCTGCAAATTTTAGCGAATCATACACAATGAGTATGATTAGCGGCGCGCAGCGTACTGGCGAAACAACGCTACTAAACAACACAGCATCAAACTCAAGTACATTTTCTAAACCACTTGATTATGTGGGCAATAAAACATTTGGTTCAATGAGCGATTACCAAACTTACGCTGACCAATTTGTGTATCAGGTTTCAATTCCTAACTGTGAAAGCATGGCACAAGTTTTTGTAGGACAACGTAAAGACCCATTTGTAGTTAACCTAGGCAAAACATTTGATTTAGTTAACTATGTACCTGTAGAGGGTGATAGCGCCCCTGGTGCTGGTGACGGCGGTGGTTTTCCAGGTGGTATAACACAATCAGCTGATAACGACGACCTTGCAGATAAAAACGTAACATCAATCGCTATCGAAATACCTAAAAGCTGTATTGTTGGTGAAGGTAACGGCGTAATAGGTTCGTGGACAACAGCAAGCCTACCTCAAGCTCGCGTATTAAACCCTAATGCTAAATTTGCTAATAACGCCGTTAATGGTGGTGCTTTAACACAAGTTTCACGCTTGGGTAGCCCGCTTGTAAACGAGCTTGTAATTGGCATTAAAGACAAAGACACATTTTCCACTGCTCACCCTAAAGATGATGCACAATTTTTAGATTATGTATCTCATCCAGCACTACCAGAGTTATTAAACATTTTATTTAAAGATGCTGTTAATACGACCCTTGGCGCAAACTTAGAAACACTGGCACCCACAAACTTCCCGCGTACTGATTTAATCACTGCATTTTTAACAGGTTTTGCAGGCGTTAATCAACAAGCAACTGTAACACCTTCAGAAATGCTACGTTTAAATACAGGCATTGCAGCAACAGCGCAAGCTGATCAATCTGCATTTGGTGTAGCGGGTAATGATTTAGCCGGCTTCCCAAATGGTCGTCGCCCGGGTGATGATGTGGTTGATATTGCACTTCGTGTTGTGATGGGTCGTTTATGTCATCCTATTCCTGTAAATGGTGAAGACACTGATTTAGGACTTTGTGCACCAGAGGATGCTAATACAGGCACAGTGCCATTTACAGACGGCGCGCCTATTGATGCAACAATGATGGATTCATCATTCCCATACCTTGCAACACCGCTTGCTGGCTCTAAATAAGGAGTAAAATAATGCGTAATTTAAAAACTACCCATATTTGTGTTCTCCTCAGTGCATTAACATTGGGAGCATGTAGTAGCGATGACGATAAAAAACAACCTACACCGGTTGTAAACACAGCGCCTACCGCAAGTGATGCAATGCTAACTACACAAACTGAAGTAAGCATTACCGATATGCTTAGCGCAACCGACAATGATGGCGATTCGCTTACTTACTCGTTAACAAGTGAGCCAACTCTTGGAACTGTTACCGTTAATAGCGATGGTAACTTTACCTATACACCGCATAAAGAAGTGACAGGTTCAGATAGTTTTATGTTTGGTGTAAGTGATGGCGTTAATTCGCAAGTAACTGCAACAGTGAACATTACAATTGACGCACTACAAGTCGACTTTGCTCAATTTGCAACCGATGCATTTAATCAAGCCCCAAATGCAGAGCCGTTAACTGTTAACGGTCGGGTGTTTACAAACACCGATACCGATGTTGATGGATTAATTTCAACAAACGGTAACTAACCAAGTAATTAAGCTGACAGGCCATGGATGGCTTTTTTCAAAGGATATTTATAATGCATTTATCAATTTTTAAGTCCGTCGCATTTATTACTTTCTGCCTAACACCCATTGCGTTAAGCGCTGCGCCTTTTACCCCAAAAGATGATGCAGTTATTGCCAAAAGTAATTCAACGCTTAGTGCTTCTCTGTCTGTTGAGGAAATAAATACATTAGTCACTAACAGCCAATATGCAGGCCAAACAGAGCGCTTACAGGGGCTACTTAAAACCCGTTTAGCCCAGCTATATAAACAAACACCCTCATCTCAAATTGGTTACTTATATGCTCGCGTTTTACAAAAAGAGCACCTTTTTGACGAAGCTATTGATATTGCTAACAACGTTTTGATTGGAGAGCCAAAACATAGTAATAGCCATTTATTGCTAGCCAATATATTTATGACTCAAGGTAAGTTCGCACAAGCAAAAAAACACTGCGTAGCCTTAATTGGGCAAGTAAGCACTATTACTGCTAGCACCTGTGTACTCGATGTACAAAGCCAACATGAAAGCGTTTTAGACAGCTACCAAGCATTAGTAAAAATTATAAATAATAATCAAACTAGCCTAGCTACAAACCATGTTTTAAGTGAAATGAGCTACCGTTTAAATAACTACAAACAAGCGTTGTCTCACTTACAAAGTGTAGATTTAGTTCAAGCCCCTGTGAGCCTTATTGTTTTATGGGCCGATATTCAAATTGCTCTAAATCAACCACAACAAGTATTAAATACATTAAGCGTACTGCTACCTGATAAAAGTAATTTAGAGGATGCTATTTTGTTAAGACTTTCAATCGCAGAAAAAAAACTAAATAAACGCGATAAAAAATGGCAAAATACAATGGCGCAAAGAGTTACACTACGAGAGCTTCGCAAAGATTCTTTTCATGCAAGTGACTTAGCTAAATATTACCTTGATGTACAACCAAATCGCGAAAAAGCACTTTACTGGGCTCATATTAATTGGCAACAGGCTAAAATGAGCACCGATGAGCAATTACTTACTCAAGCAAAAGCGATGCAACGAGACACACTATGAAAACGCCTTATCTATTTATACTCACTTTAATGCTGTGCATTTTTTCAACTTACAGCTTTGCCCATCAATTAAGTACAAGTTATATAACCTTAAATAGCGAGAACAATAACGACACCAACAAAAACCAATACACGGGTACCTGGCAAATTAATATAGCCGACTTAGAGCACGCAGTGCCTCTGGATTTAGACAAAAATGGGCAAATTTCGTGGGCAGAAATAAAAGCAAAACGCAGCTCAATTAATAACTTCATTGAAGAAAATTTAAATATCACGCAAAACGCGCAATCATGCCCTTTAAAAAGTGAAGGTATCTATCAGCTAGATAACCATTTTAACCAGCCTTATTTGGTTATTCCGCTGCTGTTTAGCTGTGATGACAATGAAGCAATCTCCCTTTCCTATTCCGCTTTTTTTAAAACCGATGCCAATCATAAATCCATCGTAAATATAAACGGTGTATCTCGTGTATTTAATATCAACGAGGCACAACAAACGTTCAGCTTTGAGCAAACAAGTTATTTAAGTACGTTTAATCAATACGTGTATCAGGGTGTTTTACATATTTGGATTGGTATTGATCATATTTTATTTTTAATCGCCCTGTTACTTACCTGTGTTTTAAAACGCAGCGATAAAGCATGGCAAGGTATTAGCTCTAAAAAACAAATTATTAAACACACAGCATGGATAGTAACCGCGTTTACGCTTGCGCACTCTATTACGCTTACCGGCACCGCTATGAACCTTGTATCACCAAATAGCCGCTGGGTAGAACTTGGAATTGCTATATCGGTTTTATTTGCAGCATTAAATAATGTGTGGCCGTTGGTACTTCGTTTAGGTTGGCTTACTTTTGCTTTTGGTTTACTACATGGGATGGGATTTGCGAGCGTACTTGGCGAACTTGGCTTGTCGAGCGACTATCAACTGCTTAGCATTTTAGCGTTTAATTTAGGCGTCGAAATCGGCCAACTTAGTATCTTACTAGTAGCCTTACCAATACTCATTTATGTACGACACTACACTTGGTATAAAAAGTGGTTAATGCCAATGGGCTCCGTTGCTATCGCAATCATTGCACTTCAGTGGTCAATCGAGCGCTTTTAAATAGACTAAAATAAAAAAGCTAGCCAAAATATTGGCTAGCTTACTTTTGGTTATTTATTTTGAGCGTTACTGCGCTTCATCAAATGGCATCAGTAATGTTTTCATTGCAGGGCGAAGTGCTATTAGTACCGTTTCTTCGGTTAGCTCAGGGTAAAGTAACTTTCTGAGTAATAACCCCGCCATCATCGAAAAAATAACATTAATTCGGCTTTCAAGTTCAAGTTCATCAATATCTTTTAGCGCACTTCGCTCACTTGTTAAAAGCTGTCTCATGCGATCTCTTGCCTGAACATCAGTTTCGCGTAAAAGTGTTGCCACTTTAACATTTCGACCTGCTTCAGCCATCATGTCTAAATCAATAACACACGATCCCGTGTCCATGTGCCTTTGCACACCAATGTTTAAGCCATCAATGAGCGCTTGAAGTACATCACCAGGATGATCTTCAAACTGTTGGAAGATAGAAAACATCTCTTCCATGTCTTTTTCAATAATGCTTTCTATAATTGCTTCTTTACTTTCAAAGTAATTATAAATATGGCCTGCACTCATCCCTGCCGTTTTAGATATTTCAGCCATGCCTGCACCGTGGTAACCTTTTCGGTGAAAACACTCTGCAGCAGCTGTTAGTATTTGTTCGCGCCTAGCTTGCGCTATCGCGGGATCTGTTTGCCTTCTTGCTTTAGGCTTCATGTTCAACTCCACTACTAAGTCTTAAACTCAGTAAAGCGAGCACTATAAATAGCCTCGCTGTATCATTAAAATGCAGCTCGCCAGCGAGCTGCTAATATTACTGCTCTTCCTGAGTTGTTTTGTCGCTCGTATTCCATCCGCCACCAAGCGCTTTGTACAAGTTAATTTGGCTTGCAAGATACGCTTGCTGACCCGAAATTAACTGTTGCTGTGCGCCGTACCATGTACGCTGAGCATCAAGTACTTGCAAGTAGCTATCTGCGCCTTTTTCGTAACGCATTTTTGATAAATCAAATGTGATTTGTCGGCTACTTATAAGCATATCAAGTGCACTTAATTGCTCTTGGTAACCTTCTCTATCAGCAAGAGCATCGGCAACTTCGCGAAACGCATTTTGAATTTTTTGCTGATAAGTAGCCACTGCAATTTCTTGATCAGCTTTTGCTACATCAAGATTTGCTTGGTTACGTCCCATATTAAAAATAGGTAAGCTAATTGACGGCACAAAACTCCATGTACCCGAGCCTGAATCAAACAAGCCACTTAAATCACTTGAAGCAGACCCGGCATTGGCTGTTAAGCTAATACTTGGATAAAACGCCGCACGTGCAATACCAATATTGGCATTTGCAGCAAGCATTAAATGCTCAGCGGCTTTAATATCAGGGCGTTGCGATAACAGGTCAGACGGTAAACCGACCGGCACTTCTGGCATACTGATCAAGTTAGTCAGGTCTTTACTAGGCAGTAAATCAGCTGAAACAGATTTACCCACTAATAAATCTAGGGCACTTTTATCACGCTTTAACAAACGTTTGTACGTTGCTATGTCTACTTTTGCTGTAGCAACTGTACTTCTAAGCTGCTCAAGGGTAATCGAAGACGTCGCACCTAAATCAAAGCTTTTTTGCGTAAGCGATAATGATTCTTGCTGAGAGGTGAGCGTTTCTTTTGCAAGCTCTAGCAGTTGTAAGTCCGTCGCGTAACTAAGCCACGCATTTGCCAACTCTGAAATTAAAGACACCTGCGTACTGTATTGGCTAAGCTCTGTAGAGTATAAATTTTGGAGTGCTTGCGCTGATTGATTGCGTACTTTGCCCCAAATATCTAACTCGTAAGACGTAATGCCCACTGTTGCACTGTATTGTGAGCTAATAGCTGCATCGCCAGTACCTGATAAGTCAGCCGGTAAACGCTGGCGCGTACCAGATGCGTTTAAATCAAGCGACGGATACAAAGCAGAGTCTTCAATTTGATACAAACCACGAACACGCTGCACATTAAGCACTGCAATTTGCATGTCTTTATTGTGCTCAAGGCTTTGACTAATTAACGTTTGTAGTTTTTCATCATTAAAAAACTGCTGCCAATTTAATTGCTGCGCAGCGCTTTGCTCAGTACCTGATGCATAAGCATCAGATACTGGTAGAGCAAGGTCTTTTTGCTCTGGCGCTAATTGACAACCACTTAGCACCAATAAAGTAATTGCACTTAGGCTGAATGTTTTAATACTCATTCTGCACTCTCCTTCGTTGTCTCTTTAGCTTTACCTGGGAATACACGGCGAACTAAAACAAAGAATAAAGGTACAAAAACAACAACTAATATTGATGATGCAAGTGTGCCACCAATAATCGAAATACCTAGCGCATTTTGCGCACCAGAGCCCGCGCTTGAGGCGATTGCTAGTGGGATTACACCACAAATAAACGCCATTGAAGTCATTAAAATTGGACGTAAACGAAGGCGTACCGCAGCAACTGCAGCATCAACAAGCCCTAGTCCTTCATCCATTTTATGAATCGCAAACTCTACAATCAGTATCGCATTTTTAGATGCCAAACCAATGGTGGTCAACAAGCCTACCTGCAAGTAAATATCGTTTGATAAACCACCGCCTAGCGCTGCCATAATTGCACCAAATATACCCAGTGGCACAATCATCATTACCGCAAACGGTACCGACCAACTTTCATAAAGTGCAGCTAAACATAAAAATACAAACAATAGCGATAAGCCATATAGTAAAGGTGCTTGACCACTACTTGAGCGCTCTTGGAATGAAATACCGGTCCACTCAGACGAAATACCATTAGGTAATTGTTTAACTAAACGCTCCATTTCATCCATTGCTTGGCCTGTACTGTAACCCGGCGCTGCGCTACCTTGAATTTCCATTGCTGAAAAACCATTGTAACGCTCTAAACGTGGCGAACCATACGTCCAGTAAGCACTAGCGAACGCTGAAAACGGCACCATATCGCCATTATCATTGCGCACATACCACTTATTTAGATCCTCAGGCACCATGCGCGATTGTGCATCACCTTGCATATACACTTTTTTAACTCGACCACGGTCAATAAAGTCATTCACATAACTACTACCCCATGCTGTCGAAAGTGTACTGTTAATATCGTTTTGCGACACACCAAGCGCTTCGGCTTTTGCCAAATCTGTATCAAGTTGTAGTTCTGGCATATCTTCTTGTCCATTTGGACGTACGCCCGCTAAAATTGGACTTTGGCTTGCTAAACCTAATAACTGATTTCGTGCCGCCAAAAGTGCGTCATGGCCAAGGCCTACACGGTCTTGTAAGAAAATATTGAAGCCATTAGCAGTACCCAGTTCAACAATTGCAGGTGGCGGGAATGCAAACACAAACGCTTCTTTTATCGTTGAAAAGTAGCCCATCGCTTTACCTGCAACACCTTGAACAGATAACTCGTCACGTTGACGCTCATCCCAATGTTTAAGGTTAACAAAGGCAATTGCTGAGTTTTGGCCAGAGCCTGCAAAACTAAAACCAGTAACGGTAAAAATACCATTCACAGCTTCAGATTGATCGTTTAAAAAGTGATTTTCTACCTTTTTAACAACCTCAAGCGTTTGCTGTGTTGTAGAGCCTGCTGGCAGTGAAACTTGGTTAAACAAAATACCTTGGTCTTCGTCAGGTAAAAATGCCGTTGGCAAGCTTGAGAATACATAAACCATACCGCCCACAATCACACCATAAATAAGTAAGTAGCGTTTAGAGTGCGTAAGCATACGGCCTACAAAGCTTTGTGCACCTGAATTTGTTTTATCAAAACCACGGTTAAAGCCTGTAAAAAATCGGCCAAATAACGTCTCATTGTTATGTACATGGCTTGGTTTTAAAAGCGTTGCACACAATGCAGGCGTTAAAATAAGAGCAACTAAAACAGATAACCCCATCGCCGATACCAGTGTTATAGAAAACTGACGATAAATAATACCGGTAGAGCCACTAAAGAATGCCATTGGGATAAATACCGCAGAAAGCACCATGGCAATACCTACCAGCGCGCCTTTAATTTCATCCATCGATTTACGCGTAGCTTCAAGTGCCGAGAGTTTTTCCTCGGTCATTAAGCGCTCAACGTTTTCTACCACAACGATTGCGTCATCTACCAATAAGCCTATGGCAAGTACCATCGCAAACATCGTTAGCGTATTTATTGAATAACCAAAGGTGTACAAAATACCAAACGTACCTAGTAAAACCACTGGCACTGCTATTGTTGGTATAAGTGTTGCCCTAAAGTTTTGTAGGAACAAATACATAACTACAAAAACAAGTACAACAGCTTCAATTAAGGTATGAATAACTTTTTCGATAGATAACGATACAAACGGCGTTGTGTCGTAAGGTATAACAGCATCTAACCCTTCAGGGAAAAACGGTTTTAGCTCTTCAATTGCTTTTTTAACTCCAGCGGCAGTATCAAGTGCATTAGCACCACTGGCTAGTTTAATACCTAAGCCTGATGCTGGTTGTCCATCGTAACGAGCAACAACGCGGTAACTTTCACCGCCAAGCTCTACTCTAGCAACGTCCTCTAGACGTACAAAAGAGCCATCTGGATTGGTTTTAACCAATATTTGTTCAAATTGCTCTGGCGTTTGTAATCGACTTTGAGCCGTTACTGTTGCATTAAGTTGCTGACCATCAACGGCAGGCATACCGCCAAGTTGACCGGCAGATACTTGTGCATTTTGCGCACTAATTGATGCACTAATATCAGCAGGTGTCAGCTTATAATTTTGTAACTTTGAAGGGTCTAACCAAATACGCATCGCGTACTGAGAACCAAACAGCTGCACTTCACCTACGCCTTCAACACGTGAGACAATATCTTGCACGTTTGATGAAACATAATCGCCAATATCAATATTGGTCATGCTGCCATCTTTAGACACAAAAGCATAAACCATTAAAAAGTTACGCGCTGACTTTGCAACTACAACACCTTGCCTTTGAACGGCTTCTGGTAATAGTGGAGTCGCTGTTGCTAGTTTATTTTGCACTTGGACTTGTGCAATATCAGGGTCAGTTTCAGCGCTAAACGAAAGTGTAAGCGTAGCAGAACCACTCGACTCAGACGTAGATGACATATAAAGCAGGCCATCAAGTCCTTTCATTTTTTGCTCAATAACTTGCGTTACCGTATCTTCAAGTGTACGTGCAGATGCACCAGGGTACGTTGCAGTAATACTCACTGCAGGTGGTGCAATTGAAGGATACTGCGAAATAGGTAAACTCCTAATTGCCAAAATACCTGCAAGCATCACTACAATAGCGAGTACCCAAGCAAATATCGGTCTATCGATAAAAAATCGTGACATTAAAACTCTCCGTTATTGCGCTTGATCGGCTTTAGTAGACGATTGAATTTCAGATGGATTCACTGGTGCACCAGGGCGGATTTTTTGTAAACCTTCAACTATTAATTTATCGCCATCCATTAAGCCATCAGTAACAAGCCAATCAGAACCAATCGTTCTATCTACTTTTAATACGCGGCTTTCTACTGTGTTATCTTTGCTGACAACCATTGCTGTTGGTTCGCCTTTTGAATTACGGCTAACACCACGTTGCGGAGCTAAAATAGCACCCGCCTTAACACCTTCCACAATAGAAGCTCGGGCATACATGCCTGGCAGTAATAATTTTTCTGGATTTGAAAATTTAGCACGTAGTATTACTGAGCCAGTACTTGGATCAACTGTCACTTCAGAAAACTGCAATGTGCCTTTATGAGGATAAACAGAACCATCTTCCATAATAAGTTCAACGTCAGTTTGGCTAGTCGAATCAACACTTAGAGCACCTGATGATATTGCTTTTTTAAGTTTGGTAAGCTCATTACTTGATTGTGTTAAATCGATATAAATTGGATCTAACTGAGTCACTGTAGCAAGTGCAGTACTTTGATTGGCACTTACTAATGCACCAACTGTTACGCTTGATTTACTAATTTGACCACTAATTGGTGACGACACATGGCTGTAATCAAGGTTAATTTGCGCCGATTTTAACTGCGCTTTAGCCGTTAATAATTCTGCTTTTGCTTGTTTGTATGCAGCATCTGCTTCATCAAAGTCTTGCTGACTTACCGCTTTTATTTTTAAAAGCTCGCTAAAGCGAGATGCTTTAGCTTTACTACTTGAAATACTCGCCTGAGCACGTGCAACACTTGCTTCACTTGCTGCTAAGTCTGCTTCAAATGTCGCAGGGTCTATTTGGTACAGAGCCTGGCCTTGTTTAACCTCTTTACCTTCTACAAATAAACGAGATTGCACAATACCACTTACTTGTGGGCGAATTTCAGCAATTTGAAATGCACTGATACGACCAGGAAGTTCTTTTTTGAGAGTAAGCGCTTGGCTTTTTAATGTAAGTACACCCACTGGTACAGCTTTAGGAGCTGAAGCTTGTGACTGCTCAGCAGCCTGATCGCAACCAGTTAAAGCAACAGAACCGACGAGGGCTGACAATACAAATAAAGCGATGCGGGAACGCTGCATGTTAAATACCTTTTAGTTTAGAGTGAACGATCATTCTAAATTAAAACGCGCTGATAATGAATCTTAATTAGAAGAAATTTACACAAACTTACACTCCTCAGTACAATATACGTCTTAGGTTGCATTTAATGTTAATTAGATGAAAATAGAATCAAGACTGTATGAAAATAAAACAACTTAACATATTGAAATAATATCTCATTTTAGAAACGAAGTTTTTAACAGACACAAAAAAGCCAAGCAAATACAGCTTGGCTATTTATATAAAAACTAAAGCGCACACCTTATTTTAAAGGATATTAGCACTCTGCGGGTTAATAACCCTTGAAACTAACAACTGCTCTACCCTAATTCCTTCTACATCAACAACTTCAAACTTAAAGCCTGAAAAAGTTAAATGCTCCGCGCGTTTAGGTATTCGCTTCATATTGTAAATTAAAAAGCCAGCGACCGTTTCATAGTGCATCTGATCAGGAAATTCTTCTATATCAAGTACTTTTGCTAAATCGGTAATTGGGGTTAAGCCATCTACAAGCCATGAATTTTTATCGCGTTCTATGATTAATTCGTCGCCTTGATGAGTGATTAAATCACCCATAAACCCTTTCATTAAATCTTTTACCGTTACAATACCAACCGAAAGCGCATATTCGTTTACGACAACAGCAAATGGTTTTGCTGCACTTTTAAACGCATTTAAAGCTTCAGATAAGCTTAATGTTTCGGGTAAGTAAAAAACATCTTTATCAATGAGATCATCGTTTATATTGGCAGCTTCGCCTTTTAGTACTTGTCGTAAAATATCTTTAGATTCAACAGAGCCATGCAACTTATCTAAATTTCCTGACACCACTAAAAAGTGGTTATGAGGATGGTCAATAATTTTAGTCGCAATATCATGGCTAGATTCGTTTAAATCAAAATATACAATTTGGTCACGTGGCGTCATCACGCTTGATAAAAATCGTGCTTCTAGGTCAAACACATTGCCAATTAATTCATACTCTTGCTTTTGCAAACTACCATATGCAGCACCTGCTTCCATCATGGCAACAATGTCCTCAGTTGTCACATTGTCTTCTCGCTCAGCGGGCACTTTAAATAAGCGCAACACAAAGTTAGTGACACCATTAAAAAACATCACCAGCGGGGTTAATGCAAAGGTAACCCAGCGCATTATTGTAACCACTCTAACAGCGACCGCTTCTGGCATGATCATCGCTAAACGCTTTGGCATTAAATCGGCGAATAATATAAACAAGGATGTAATAGTAAAAAATGAGAATAAAAAGCTAATTTTTTCTAAATGCGCACCTTGATAAAACAATACCAACACACTTTCAACATAAGGCGATAAGGCCTGCTCGCCCACAATACCACCCAATATCGCTATCGCGTTGAGTGCTATTTGGATCATGGCAAAAAAAGCCCCTGGATTTTCTTGTAGCTTTAGTACCGCTGCTGCCTTTATATTCCCTTCATCTGCCATTACTCGCAGTTTTATTTTACGCGACGCTGCAATTGCTATTTCTGACATAGCAAACAACGCACTGATCAAGATCAATAAGCTAATCCCGATTAAATCACCCATTTAACGCTCCAAAAAGTTAGTGCTTTTTTAAACAAAAAGCAGCTGGATTATAATCGGTTTTTTAAATGCGGCAATTTATATTTATAAAATATATTAAAGTAATTTAATTTCATGAGGTTACATTGATTAAACTGTTTTTTTAAACTGTTTAATTGCCTTTAAAGGCGACTTTTAATTGAACAACTAAGGCCGGATCCATATTTATATTACAAGCAAAAAATAATGGAGATTGGGCTGTATTTAGATTTAGTAATGGCTCGAGTAGCTCAAGCCTAGGCTCAGTTTTTATTCGATAGCTAAATTGCTTTTTGCTAAGAACAACAAAATCAAGAATATCGTGACGAGTGCTTATGAGTTTATCTATTTTATCTAGGCTATCGATGAGTAATAAATGCTTGTTCTCACTAAAGCCCCTCTCAAGCAAATAGTGATGACTAAAGTTATCACGCAGTACTGCTATTTTATATTTTTTAGCATCATTGAGAGTATTTAACTTTATACCTCTAGATTTTAGACCATAAATAGCAGAATCAAAGCTTTCCAGTTCACCTACCCAGTTAAACTTACTTTCTCTATTAGGTAGTCGAACAATTGAAAATATACAGGTGTTTTTATCGCGTAGCGCTGCATTGTAAGATATGGCCCAACTATGCGCCAACATAGTGTATTTTATACCAGTGCCTTCTAGCGCTTTATGAACTTTATCGACAGAACGGCCAACGAGTTTATTATCTTCATTGAGATACTGAAAGTCCGGAAATACTTCCGTTACTATTGTAATTTCAGTTGCATCAACTTTAATACAGCTAATGAACAATAAAAAGATCAATAATTTCATTCAGCAAGGCCTCAACTAACTCATTATAAGTATTTAATAAATATAGCTGAGGCTTTATGAACTGCTAGTTTTTAGTCATGCAATGTACACTTATACGCTGATAGTGCTAGTATTTATAGCTCATACAGCTTACTTGTTCATCGCACTAATTAAAAAGGCTGAAATTTTAGCGCCTTCTCTAAGTGTCGTTTCAGAGCTTGATTGACCCACTAAAGAGCTGTCGGTAAATGGCGCTATTTCCATCATATCCGCACCCGTAATCGGAAACTCATCCGCAATGGCTGATAAAATATCAAGCGCATGCTGTGGTGTTAAACCATTATGTTCTGGCGTACCTGTGGCAGATGCAAACTCTGCATCAAGCGCATCAATATCAAAGCTTACGTATACTTCATCAACGTTATCGGCTTTTAACTGTGCAATAGCGTCGGCAGCAACTGCTGCTGCGCCGCGCTCAATGATTTCATGTGCCCAATGTTGCTTAACGCCAAAGGTACTTTCCCAGTGTGCTTTAGGCTTACCACTTGAGCGTATACCAAATTGTATTAAATGATGTGGTGCCGGTAAAAACTCTAAAATATGTGTACACCAAGAGCCAAAACATAAATCTATGCCTAGCCGCTCAACAAGTAAATCTGTATGCGCGTCAAAGTGAATAATAGCGGTACGCTTACCTTGCTCACGTTTTGCTTTTAAGTACGCTTTGGTAAGTGGGTAACTAATTGAGTGATCGCCACCAATACCAAATATCCCTTTATCTTTAAATGTTGCGTAAAAACTGTCGCATACATCCTCAGTGATTGATAATGGGCTTACGTAGTAGTCGTTATCTTCATTACCGTATAGGGCTTTTTGGCAATTAGAAATGGTTGCATCATTTAGGTATTTATCATGAAGTAAATGTGGGATTACACGTACATCGCCTAAATCAAACGAGTGACACTGCGGTTGCTGATCAATTAAAGCTGAGCGCACAAACAGTGGCCCCCAGTTTGCTCCGCGTAAAATACCACCGCCACAGTCTGAGCTAATACCTAACATAACGGCTTTATGTGGAGAATTTGGTAATTCATTTAAAGACTCGCGCCACAAATTATCAACGTTTTCAGTTTGTCCATAAAGTTTATTACGCAGTGCGGCTTTGCGCTCTTTTGCAGTATTTACTGTGTATACGCCATCACCAGGTGCGCACAAACAGTGCTCAACTTTGTTTTTAAATGCTTCAAATTGTGTGCTCATAATAAACTCCTTCGATTTTTATTCTGTACGTAGCTAATTACTTTTGATTAGTTATGCAAAATCACCAAAAGTGCCTAAACTTCAAATAAATTCCACTTTGCTAAATAAGTCTGTGCCTAATATAAATAAACACGCTATCTTTTACGTGCTTAATACAAATTTAAGCCATTGAATTAATTTAATATTAATGAACATTTACCATAAACTATTTAATTGTAGTTACGCGCTTGGTTGATACTTATTATGTCTGCTTGAACATGTCAACAGCACAACAAGGCTACTTGTATAAGCACTTGATTGAATATTCATAGTTGATGAATAAATCAAATTAATCCTCAAAATTATTAAGACTTAATTGGAGGAGTTAAGGTAAAACGGACAATCGTCCTGTACTTGATAAACGTTTCTAGCAATGATGCTAGATTGACACAATTTATTATAAAAAGGCTTAGCTATGGAAAAGGTATTTCACTTAGGACTATGTATTGACGATCTTAAAGGTGCAAAACTTGCGATTGTACCGGGCGATCCAGATCGTGCTGCACGCATTTCACAATTCCTAGACAACCCAACTTGCCTTGCTCAAACTCGTGAGTTTCATGTTTACTTAGGTCAACTAAACGGCCATTCGGTGGTTGTTTGTTCCACGGGTATTGGTGGTCCATCTACGTCGATTGCAGTAGAAGAATTAGCACAACTTGGCGTGCGTAAATTTTTACGTATTGGTACAACAGGTGCGATTCAGCCACATATCAACGAAGGCGAAATTTTAATTAGCCAAGCGTCTGTACGTTTAGACGGTGCAAGCCAGCATTTTGCTCCTCTTAGCTACCCTGCTGTGTCTGACTTTTATGCAACACAAGCTATGGTACAAGCATGTAAAAACTTAAATATCGATTTTCATATTGGTATTACTGCATCAAGCGATACATTTTATCCAGGACAAGAGCGTTACGATACGCATTCTGGTTACGTTCCTAAATCACTACAAGGTAGCTGCGAAGAGTGGCAAAAACTGGGCGTGATGAACTACGAAATGGAATCAGCAACATTATTCACTATGTGTGCAGCCCTTGGTTTACAAGCAGCATGTGTAGCAGGCGTACTTGTTAATCGTACTCGCCAAGAAATACCAAATGTTGACCATGGTGAAATTGAGCGTAAATCTGTAGCGGTAGTATTAGAAGCGGCTAAAGTATTACTTGATTAATACGGATTCTATTCTTAATGGGCTATTATAACGATAAGAAAATGGCTCAGTAACAAGGCAAAAATTATGAAGTATAGTTGTCTTATATGAATAATTTTTAACGCAGTTAGTGAGTTATTTAATTCGATAGAATGGCGCATTTTAATAAAGCACAGCTTTGCCTGTGCTTTATTGTTTTTAAGAGGTTATTTTAGCTGAGCGCTAATTACTTCTATTGCCGGTAAATTTTTAAAACTTGCAAGTACAGCACGTGCTACACCCGCTTGGTTTTCATGGCCTGCGGTTTCTAAAAGTGTAATACCTTTTACCGTCTGCTCATCAAAGCTAAGCCCTGCGATAAATAATTGGCTAAGTGCACTTTGCAGTGGCGACAAGCTTGGGCTGTACGCTGCGTTTTCTGCGTAACTTCCGTAAAAATCGCCATTTTCAAATGTACTAATTTTTACTGCACTAAAGTTTTTACTATAGGGTACGTATGCGTTTAATGCTGTACTTGCTAGTTTTTCATCTAGTTGATCATTTGCAAATACTTGCTGGTGAGGCTCTGGATTAAACAAGCTAAACGCGTTACCTAAATCAGTCGGCCCAAACGAGTACGGCAGTAATTCTGCCAACTTAAAGTGTTGCTCTGGCAATAAAATATCAAACTCTTTCGCATCAGCGAGTTCGTTCATAAACTGGCGGCAATATCCACACGGTGCATCGCTAATCGCTATTTTAACTATTTTTTTGGCGCCGTTTAACCATGCGTTATTTATAGCCGATTGCTCTGCATGAACCACTAAACTCAATGCTTGATGATCAAATTCTACATTTGCACCAAAGTAAAAGTTTACCTCATCGTTTTCATCAAGTGCTTTAACAATTGCGCCTACATGAAAATCTGATATCGGCGCAACAGCATACTCAGAAGCCAAAGGTACTAAACCTTGTAATAATGCATCATCAGACACATTGAGTTGTGCACATAACTGCTTAATATTATTAGAATTTAATATGCCACGTTGTGATTTTAATTGACTACGTAATGACGCTGTTTGCGCTACGTTTAATGTGATGTGATAATTTGTAAGTGCTGTATCTTGCTGTACAGTAAAAGTTGCTGAAGCCATAACATTTTTTAATTATTCAATGGCTAAGTAGTTTAAAAGGTTAAGCCGCTAATTGCTAGGTTATTAAACGCAAAAAAAGGGAGCACATCGCGTGCTCCCTTTAATTTTAACTGATATACCCAACAAAATAATTAATTGGTATACCTAACAAAATAACATGTTAGCCGGTATTACGCATACCTGCTGCAATACCTGTCATCGTGATCATTAATGCATTATCAATGTCACCTTCGTTGCGTTTTTCCTCTGAGCGAGCACGACGTAAAAGCTCAACCTGTAGTAAGTTAAGTGGATCGGTGTACGGGTTACGTAAGTTAATCGATTCCTTAATCCATGGCTGTTCAGCTAGTAAGCTTTTTTGTGGGCTAAGTGATTGCACTAGGCTAATAGCTTCTTGTAGCTCTTTACGAAGCGTTACACCCAATGGTTTGTACATATCTTCCACCAGCGCATTATCGTAATGCTCACTCAACCAACAATCGGCTTTACTAAATACCATTTCTAGCATTTCTAGGCGCGATCTAAAAAACGGCCACTGTAAGCTCATTTCATTTAGTGTAGCGGCGCCGTATTTATCAAGCGCAGCCTTTAAGCCAGTTAACGCACCTAACCATGCAGGAAGCATTAAACGGTTTTGGCTCCACGCAAAAATCCACGGAATAGCACGTAGGCTTTCAACGCCACCATTAGGATTACGTTTTGCAGGACGCGAGCCAAGCGGTAACTTAGACAGTTCAAGCTCAGGTGTTGCCATTCTAAAGTAAGGCACAAAGTTTTCATCGTGACGAACTACGTTACGGTAGTGCTCACACGACTCTTCACTTATTAGCTTCATTACCTCGCGCCATTCTGGCTTTGGCTCCGGCGGCGGTAGTAAGTTACTTTGCAGAACTGCGCCTGCGTAAATATTTAAGCTTTGCAGTGCTACATCGGGTAAACCAAATTTAAAGCGGATCATCTCGCCCTGTTCGGTTACACGCAAACCCCCTTTTAACGAACCTGGCGGTTGTGAATGCAGCGCTTGCGCCGCAGGTGCACCACCACGTCCTACTGTACCACCACGTCCGTGGAATAAAACAAGCTCAATACCACGTGCATCAGCAAGCTGTACTAGCTTATCCATTGCTTCGTATTGCGCCCAACCTGCTGCCATCATGCCAGCATCTTTAGCTGAATCAGAGTAACCAATCATTACGTTTTGGGTGTTTTTAATGTGCCCGCGATACCAAACATTATCAAGCAATGTGGTAATTACATCACTGCCTGCGTTTAAATCGTCGAGTGTTTCAAACAACGGTGCTACTGGTAAATCAAAGCTACAGCCGCTTTCTTTTAGCAATAGTTGTACTGCTAAAATGTCTGACGCTGTTCGTGCCATCGAAATAATATACAAACCAAATGTTGCTTCGTCTTGCTTGGCAATTACATCAAAGGTATCAAGTACTTCTTGTACATCAGGGCTTGGTTGCCAATGTTTTGGAATAAGCGGTCTGCGCGAGTTAAGCTCTGCAAGTAAAAATGCTTGTTTGTCTTGCTCTTGCCATTGGTTGTAGTCGCCTAAACCTAAATAACGAGTCAGTTCTGAAAACACATCGCCGTGGCGAGATGAATCTTGGCGCACATCAAGTTTGGCTAAACGCAAACCAAAGCTATTTATACGGTGCAGTAAATCAAGTAATAAGCCATCCGCAACTACTTTCATATTACACTTTAATAACGAGCGATAGCACACTTCAACTGGGTGCTTAAGCTGATTAATATTAGTAATTAAATCTTGTGAATCGCTGCGCTTATTTTTAATTTTAGCACCTAAGTGCGCCACTGTTTCTGCAACCTGATTTTTAAGCTTTTTGATTACTGCTCTATATGGTTCAAACTCTTGCCCTGCAAGGTCAACAAGCTCATCACTGGCATCTGACATAGAGAGTTCAGCGCACAACGTTTTTAAATCTTGAATGTATAAGTTAAGTGCCATCCAACGACCATGATCAAGCACTTCTTTTGTTACCTGCGATGTTACAAACGGATTACCATCACGGTCTCCACCCATCCACGATGTAAACTCAATTGGGCTGTAATCTATTGGTAACTCTAAGCTCAACTGGTCTTTAACATTCGCTGAAAATTCACGTAAAAAGCGCGGAACCGCATGCCACAGGCTATTTTCTATTACTGCATAGCCCCATTTGGCTTCATCAACTGGCGTTGGGCGAGAGCGACGAATATCGTCGGTATGCCAAGCTTGGCTAATCAGTTGTTCAATACGATTTAAAATATTGTCCCGCTCTTGCACTAAGTTATCTTTTCGCTCTAATGACGCTAAGCAATCACTTAGTTCAACGTGTTTGTTAATAATAGTACGGCGCGTAACCTCGGTTGGGTGAGCAGTCAATACTAAGTTTATGTGGAGTTTTGAGAGTGTTTCGGCCAAATGATTACTGTCTAACTGGCCTTGTTCTGCTTTTGTAGCTAACGTTTTTAATGTTTGAGTGAGAGGGTTTTGTTGGCCAAGGCCAACGTCATTAAAACGCGAAACGGTATGAAATTGCTCTGCTACATTAGCAAGGTTTAAAAAATGATTAAATGAACGGGCAACCGGTAAAAGCTCTTCATCACTAAGCGCATGTAAAACATCTATTAGCGCTTGTCTGTCGTCTTCGTTACCACTGCGAGATGATTTTGATAAAGCACGAATTTCTTCCACTTTATCTAAAATCGCTTGACCTTGGGCATCTTTGATTGTTTGTCCTAGTAGTTGCCCTAGTAAATTTACATTACCTCGCAAGGCGGCGTATTGTTCACTCATTTATCAATCTCCATTTTTTCGTAGGACACTATTAATATCATCATGAAGAGATATTTAATAGATCCATTTGCAATGTCTTGTCGTAAAAAAGTATATATAAAATAATCACAAAGTATTCACATGATCATTTTTTACGATGGTAACTACCCTCTTTGTAGCACCGAAATGCAGCAACTAAAACACGCTGATAACAAAAACTTAATTACGCTTGAAGATCTTAACGCGAGCGACTTCAGCGAGCGCTACCCGTATATTGATAAAGACAAAGCAATGAACTACCTTCAAGCTCAAAAGCAATCAGGTGAAATGATTTATGGGCTTGATGTAACTTACGAAGCATGGAAAATAGTGGGTAAACACGGCTGGTTGAAAATTTTTCGCTTGCCAATAATTCGCTTTTTCGCTGACTGCGGATACCTATTATTTGCTAAGTATCGGCACCCCATCAGTCGCTTTTTAATGCCAAATACTCAGTGCAGTAATGGCCAATGTGGACTAAAAGCAAAAGGTGATAAATGAAAACTATTGTTTTATTCGGCGCAAGCAGTGCCATAGCAAATGCATATATAGAACATCTACAAATAAACACGCCTACTCATCAGATCGTTTGTATTAGTTCAAAAAGTATTGAATCTGGCTCAAGTGTTGTCCACCTGCATACTGACTACACAAAACAAAGTTTAGCGCGCGTTACTAATTACCTAAAAGAGCAAAATGCCGATATACAACAAGTTATTATATTCAATGGTACACTGCACAACGAAACCCATATGCCTGAAAAAAAGATGGAGGATTTAGACGCTGAGTATTTTAGCCAACTTCTAAATTCAAACACCCTAACTCCCCTACTTTGCTTGCAGAGTATTTTGCCGCTGTTAACCCACAAAACGCAGTGTACTATTACTGCATTAAGTGCGCGCGTAGGCAGCATAAACGACAATAAATTAGGTGGTTGGTATACTTACCGCGCATCTAAGGCGGCGCTTAACATGCTATTTAAAACCGCTGCTATAGAGCTTGCTCGTCGTGCTAAAAATACCAAACTCATTCTGTTTCACCCTGGCACTACCGATACAGCACTTTCAAAGCCCTTTCAAAAGAATGTACCTGAAGGCAAATTATTTACCCCTGAATTTGTAGCCAAGCAACTTTTTGAATTAACAAACAATAACCCTGATTTAAAACTAGACGGTGAACCTGCTTATTTAGATTGGCAAGGCTCTACAATACCGTGGTAAGGACTTTTAATGCATTTTACTAAAGCGCAAATAGACGCACTGGAAAAACATACCCGTACTCATTTAATTAATTCTCTTTCGGGTTTTAAAAGCGCTAATTTAATTGGTACGCAAGACTTACTTGGCAATACCAATCTATCTATTGTCAGCTCCGTTATTCACTTGGGTGCTAACCCACCGTTAGTCGCCATGATTATGCGCCCTCACAGTGTGCCGCGTCATACGTTTGAAAATATTTTACAAACGGGCACTTACACCATAAACCAAGTGAATAAGTCAATTTATAAGCAAGCTCATCAAACTTCAGCCCGTTACGATAAAGACGAGTCTGAGTTTGACGCTACAGGTTTAACACCTGAGTACTTAAACGACTTTGCAGCGCCCTTTGTACAAGAAAGCCGTTTAAAGTACTCGGTTAAATTTGTAGAAAACCAACATTTAGCCATCAATGGTACTGAGCTTGTCATTGGCGAAATTATGGATGTATATGTAGATAAAGCAGCACTACAAAGTGATGGCTTTTTAGATTTACAAGCAATAGAAACAGTGGCTGTAACCGGGCTTGATAGCTACCACACAAGTAATAAATTAATGCGCCTGCCTTATGCAAAAAAACCTTAGCGTGCATGTTATCTCATAAAATTGAATTCCCTTTTCACATTGCGCACAATGCCTAAAAACCAAGGAGAAAAACATGACCACCATAGGTATAGGTACACAATCAAGCGAGCAAGCGCTGGCAAGCTTAAGTAATATGACGCAAACGCTAACCCCTATTGCTGCTGACGAACATTTAGAGCGCATAGCCAAGGCGCAAGCTTATATGCTAGCAAACAACATAGATGCAATTTATTTAAACGCTGGTACCAACCTAACCTACTTTACAGGCATGAAATGGTACGCGAGCGAGCGTATGGTTGGCGCAATATTACCCGCCCTTGGTGACGTGCAATACATTGCGCCGTACTTTGAGATTGGCTCATTAAACGGGTTTAAAGTAATAGATGGGCCTATCCATGGGTGGCAAGAGCACGAAAATCCTTACGCACTTTTTGTAGAAGTGCTAAAAAAACTAAACATTAATGAAAACGCAACCATTGGCATTGATGAAAGCGCGCAATTTTTTATATTCGACGGTATTAATAAAGCGCAAACGGGTTTAACACTCATAAATGCACAACCCGTAACGGCGCATTGCCGCATGCATAAATCAGTTCACGAGCTTAGCTTAATGCAGCGCGCTATGGATATGACCTTAGCCGTGCATCAAGCCACAGCAAGCATGCTTTATGAGGGAATAACCACCACCGAAGTAGAAGCTTTTATAAAGCAAGCACACCAAAAAGTAGGCGCGCCAGGTAACTATTTTTGTATTGTTTTATTTGGTGTAGCAACGTCTTTCCCGCATGGTGTTAAAGACGCCCAAGTACTTAAAAAAGGCGATATGGTATTAATTGATACCGGCTGTAAAGTACACGATTACCTATCGGATATAACCCGTACTTATGTATTTGGCGAACCAACAATGCGCCAACGCATGTTTTGGGATCATGAAAAAGCAGCGCAAATGGCTGCGTTTAATGCCGCTAAAATTGGCGCTACCTGCGAAGACGTAGACGCTGGCGCACGTAACTATTTAGCCGCGCAAGGGCTCGGGCCGCAGTATCAAACACCGGGTTGCCCACATAGAACGGGCCACGGTATTGGGCTAGATATTCACGAATGGCCATACTTAGTTGGCGGTGATAAAACCCCACTTGCCCCTGGCATGTGCTTTAGTAACGAGCCAATGTTAGTTATACCCGATGAATTTGGCGTACGTTTAGAAGATCATTTTTACATGACCGACAACGGCCCTCATTGGTTTACAGAGCCTAGCCACAGCATCGATGACCCATTTGGGCTTAACGCCTAAAACTGATTACCTTCAAGAGCAGCTGTTTAGCTGCTCTTTTTAGTTTGAGGATTGATAATGCATACTTCGTCCCAATATCCTTTTTTATACTTAGTTATAAGCAATCCTCAAAAGGATAAATATGAAAAACTTTAAAATTGATATCGTTTCAGACGTAATGTGCCCTTGGTGTGTAGTGGGTTATAAAAACCTAGAAACTGCACTAGAGCAACTTAAAGACGAAATGAGCGCAGATATTACATGGCATCCTTTTGAACTAAATCCAGATATGCCAATTGAAGGTCAAGACTTAAACGAACACTTAATGCAAAAGTACAACTTAAGTGAAGAGCAAGGCGACGAAAATCGTAAAAACATGTTCGAAGCAGGTCAACGTGCTGGATTTACCTTTAATTTTGATGGCAAACGCATCATGATCAACAGCTTTGATTTGCATCGTTTATTAATGTGGGCACGTGAAGAAGGTAAGCAAACCGAGTTAAAACTCGCCTTTTTTGAAGCGCATTTCACAGATTTAAAATACTTAAATCAAGAAGAAGCACTGCTCGACGTTGTTGAAAAAGTAGGTCTTGATAAAGAAACTGCGCGCGGTATTCTACATTCAGACAAATACGTACAAGACGTACGCCAAGAGCAAGACAACTTTAAACAAATGGGTATTACTTCAGTCCCTACATTTATCATAAACGATAAATATGCACTTACTGGCGGACAACCAAGCGACTCATTCATTCAAGCACTAAAACAAATTAGTGAAGAAGAAGCCAAGCAAGACGCTTAGCGAGTAAAATTGTTGTTTAACACTTCAAAAGGCTGCACATTGCAGCCTTTTCTATTGCGTATAGGCAAGCGAACAATAATTACCTTACTATAAACTTATTTGAGTGTCGACGCACATAAACAGCTAATTTATATAACAAGAAAAAGCAAGACAGGCACCTTAATTGAACAAACAAAGCTATCCCAATTAAGATGGGTGTCACGTTAATTTATTAACCTCGTCAGTCAGATCTAATATTTATCGGAGCGATACCAGCACTTCAGGGCCACGATAGCGCCTATGGCCTACATAATTCTCTGTGTACGCTTCATCAATATTGTTCGTGTGATGCAGTCCTCACTGCTGAAAAGCATTTGCTAATCCCACACTCCGCCAAAGGCGCAACTCTCGATACAGGTGGTTGGTTAAAATAAGCAACGCAGGAGCAAAAACCAAAACCAATTGTTATTTGTCCTTTTAAGTGACTTGTTATATTTTTTATACCATAATATATTATATCTAGGTACTTATGAGGTTTTATATTATGGCTAAAAATACAAGCGTAACATTAGGCGATCACTTCGATCAGTTTATAAACCAACAACTTAACACTGGTCGTTATGGCTCTGCAAGTGAAATTATTAGAGCTGGATTAAGAGCTTTGGAAGACCAAGAAGCTAAGTTATTAAATTTACGTAATATGCTAATCCAAGGTGAGCAAAGCGGTGTTGCCGAGTACAGCTATGAGAACCTATTAACTGAATTAGATAAAGATAACCATTAATGGATAAGTTTGTATTATCTTCGAAAGCAAAAACAGACTTAATAAAAATAGCTAAATATACTCAAATAACGTGGGGACTTTCCCAGCGAAATGATTACCTTAAAGTATTAGATAATACGTTTCATTTATTATCGATTGATCCCGAGCTAGGCATTAACTGTGATTACATTAGAGAAGGCTATAGTAAATATCCGCAAGCTAGCCATGTAATTTATTACAAAGAATATAAGAACAACCAGATATTTATAGTGCGGATATTGCATAAAAGCATGGATGTTAACTCCGCACTCTAAGAAAAATATAACGAGCCTGTAGATTAACTCGTTTTTTAATTTGTTTTTATTGATAAACAAACCATAGCTGAGTTCCTATTTTGGTTCAATCGATTACTGTATTTTTACGCAGCATATAAAGAAGTGTTTGGTGTTGTTTAAATTGGCGTTTTGGAAGTGGTTACGAGTGGTTGAGTGGCTTTTATTTAGGTTAAAAGGGCTTACCCTTCTTAATGCATCGTGTTTTGCAGTTTTTCTATATTATGAACAAGACAATACAGTTGCCGCAGCGTGAAGTAAGGCATTCACTTTCGTTTGACCCCGTAAGGTCAATTTATTCATCCCTTTATTCACTGTAATGTTCCGCTTTTTATTTGAAGGAAAGCCGGTTCAATACAGCCTAGTCGTTTGCCATTCTTTAATAAACAGCTATCGTCGCCCCATTGGGCTATCTACTTTTACTTTCATTTTGTCTACATAGCTCAGCTTTTTGCGTGATTCATTATTTATAATAATGTACTCTTCATGATGTTTTTGTTGGCTTTTTCGCAAAAATTTAGGATGGGTGATGAGATGGACGCTCCCCAAAACGGCGTCAATGCGCCAAACTGGTAATTGAACTCACTCAGTTAAAAGGGAACGTCCTTCATGAAAATTAGCACATTATCAATTGATTTGGCAAAAAATGTATTCCAAGTCGCTGGCTTTAATTCTAACCATAAAAGAGAATGCAATAAACGCTTAAACAGAGCTAAACTCAACGCCTTCTTAGCTAATACCCCTCCGTGCCGCGTGGTGATGGAAGCCTGTTATTCTTCCCACTACTGGGGAAGAGTATTTTCGTCTTACGGTCATACCGTTGACCTTATTCCTGCACAACACGTTACCCCCTTTGTTCGCGGTAATAAAAACGACAGTAACGATGCACTTGCTATCTATGAAGCAAGCTTACGCCCTCATATTAAATTCGTTCCTATTAAAACCGAAGCTCAGCAAGAAATACTCATGCTCCATAAGATACGTGAGCGACTTCTGCAAAACAGGATTGCTGCAACCAACCAGTTACGCGGTTTATTGGTCGATTTTGGGTATGTATTTCCTGTCGGTATTAAGGCGTTTGAGCAAGGGATAATTGCCTTAGAAAGTGATTCTGAGCTTCGCCCTCAGCTGCGCATAATGGTGAGTGATATTTACACCGAATACAAAACCCTTGTTAAACGCATTAAAGCTATTGAAGCGATGCTTACTGCACACGTTGAACGGGATACAAACGCTAAAATACTTCACTCTATCCCTGGCGTGGGTGTACTCAATGCCTCAGCCTATGCAGCATCAATCGGGAACGGTCAGGCATTTAAGAGCGCAAAAGAACTCGGTGTGTGGCTAGGATTAACACCTAAACAATACGCATCAGGCGATAAAAGTAAAATGTCTGGTATTACTAAACGCGGCAACAGTTACCTACGAAAACAACTTATTCACGGTGCTCGCGCCCTTATCGCCAGAAGCCACCATAAAACAGATGCGCTAAGCCAGTGGATAAACCAGTTCGCGAGAAAAAACACTTTAATTGTGTGGTAGTCGCCACCGCACACAGATTGGCGCGACTGATGTGGATATTGCTGACCAAGCAAACTCTCTACTCACCTCAGTTTGTGCAGAATACACAAAAGGATGCTTAATTATGCGTATTTTACACACCAATCACACCCGAGTTTACGACTTAAGACAGCCCGTCGAAGACATAGGTTTTAAAACCTGAGTGGGTGTTTGGGCACTTAAGTCGTAACATACGCTTATCCTGTATGTACTTCACTTATAATGAAACAAAAAGCGCACGCTAACCAAGGTTAACCAGATAAAGACACGAGATTAAATCTCGTTTGGGTGAATATTTTTTAGGTCCCTTGGTACGAAGCTCATTAGGAGCATGGCGCATGACAATCATGACACCATAGCTCGAATATATGTCAGTACCTTTGCTTTTCAGCAAGCTTGTGACGCATCATGACTGTGAAATGGGATACATGATAATAAAATAAAGGCATCAATTTTGATGTTTATACATTAGCTCGTCTTGACTTCAAGGGAGCGTCCATATATGTCTTGTTAATTTTTTGGTTGATGCGCTCTCTGAGTATGCTTATTCGAATTTGGAATTTAGAATTTAGAGTAAACTTAGAAGGTTGGAGCGATTATAACAAACAACTGCGTGAAGTTTACGATAGCTTTTTTACGTCTGTTTTAGAGCATTAAGAGACACCACCCCAAATTCCAGGCTTGTTAAATTATCTTCTTTAGTTTAAATTTAAGCCATTAGTTACAGCACTTAGGATTAAGTGTAATGTGTAAAATAAATACTATATACAAGGATTGAAATCATGGTAGAAATTAATAGAAACAATCAAATTTCAACTTACCCACAATCAAGTCGAACTGAACAACAAGCGCTTGTTAAATCTCTCAAAACAGTAACGCCTGAGCGATCTCAACCACCTAGCCAAGAAAAAATATCGCTTAATATTGATAAAGGGATCTCTGCTGAATTATCGAGGTATATTGATGAATATGCATTGGAGAATTCGTTAAAAATGGATGAAGAAATGGCGACAATCCAGTCTTCACTCAATACTAGCTTAGAAGAGTTTGCAGCTTTTAAGAACATGCAAACAGCTCAAAATCCAGAGTTAGATTTAAGCAAACTCGATTTATCTTTGGATAAAGAGGGTAATTTGAAACTCATAGACTCGAATTTATCTGACTTTAAGTTGTCAGAACTAGAAGAAGAAATTGCGAAAAATGATAAGCTGGTAGACGCTTTTTCTCAAGTACATACAAGTACTGTCGAAGCGATTAAGCTTAGGAGTTCTTCATTTGAAGATCTTCAACCCGATCACTTTAATGGTTCATTTATGCTTAATGAGTTAACGGAGCGCTATAGTAATCAATTCCCCCCAGAGACATATGCTATTGGTCGAGACTATAATACAATGGAAAAAAGGCTAAATGATACTGACCCGATTACTTTCGGGGGCTTTTACTTGGATTCACTGAGCATTGACTTTAGAGCTTGATTGTACTGGTTCTATATGACTTTTGCGTAATTAGGGTTAAATTGAAATTACTGTTCTCATTCTATAGCTTTAAATATGTGTGTTAATTAAGAGTTATGAATAAATAAACAAAAATAGCACCCACTCTAATTATTCTCAATTCGTCAAAGTATAAAATTTAGAATGGGTGATGAAATTGATGCTCCCCAATACGGCGTCAATTTGCCAAACTGCTTAAGTAAACTAAGTACGATAAAGTACTTTAATTACATGCCAGCCGAATTTTGTTTTAACTAGGTGGGGCTCTAAAATTGCACCTTTAAATGCAATTTTATCAAACTGTGGGACCATTTGCCCGCGTCCAAATTCACCTAAGTCTCCGCCTTTTTTGCCCGACGGGCATGACGAATACTTTTTAGCTAAGGTTTGAAACTTTGCACCTTTACTTAATTGCTTAATAATATCTTCTGCAATTTCTTTGTGCTTAACCAAAATGTGAAGTGCATGTGCTGTGTTTGCCATGAAAAAAGCCTTTTATACCGTTAGCTAAAATTAAACGCGGCGATTTTAACACAACCTCATAAACCTAGCATCTACTTATACTGCAGTGTATTAACCACTAATTTATAAATAATGTTTAGCATCATCTGGGTTGGGAATTCTGCAGTACTGATATTTTCCAAATAAGGTATAGCGGTTTAAAGCAACCCTATCGTATAACCAATTATTAAACCTATTTGGGAAAACACTAAATACGTTTGCTAGTTTATATGGGTAACCTAGCTGCTTAACAACGTTAAAAAAAGCATGGCTTTGAGTATGCACTTTGCCATTTTCAACAAGTACCATTGAAGCGTACTCAATTGTTGAAAAACCAAAGTATGTTAACAACCGCTCTCCTTTTGGAGATTGCACGCTGCATAATTTAAAAATAGTATTAGTGTCGTGAGCAATAATAAAATTACACCACGCGCTGCAAAGCTTACATTGCGCATCAAATAATATAATTTTTTGATTAAGCATTATTGTAGCTGCATCATTACTCATAACACCTTCCTTAAATTAAGTACTAAACTACTGCTGCACCGGCTTTTTTTGTAACTTGCGCTGTAACGTGCGCCTGTGCATATTAAGTTGCCTTGCGGTAACCGACACATTGCCATTATTACTGTGCAATACTTGTTGAATATGCTCCCACTCTAAGCGCTCTGGCGACATAACTGCATCATCAATAACATTCGATGCCGATGCCACAGGCTCGGTGTTAAGCGCTTTTAATAATGTTGCCATATCAACCGGCTTAGTAAGGTAGTCGTTTGCGCCTAAGCGCATTGCCTCTACTGCGGTTGCTATACTTGCAAATCCGGTTAGTAAAACAATATGTGCTTGGGGGAGCAAACTACGCAGCGGCTTTATGAGTGCAAGTCCGTTATCGTCGCCTAGTTTCATGTCCAATAAAACAAAGTCAGGTAATAATTTGCGCGCAACAAGTAACGCATCACTTTGGTTATGTGCCACTTCGCAGGTAAAGCCCTGTTTAGTTAAGCGCCTTGCCAGTGTGCTGGCTAAATTAATGTCGTCTTCAATTATAAGTAACTTCATGAGGCTGTTTTCTCGGTGTTTACAATAGCAAGTTTCACTTTGGCAACAGCGCCGCCATCTGCATGGTTAAACAAGGTAAGTGAGCCATTTAAACGCTCAAAAGTAACGTTTGATAAAAGCACAGCAAGCCCCATTCCTTGATCGCTTGGCATAAGTTGCCCGCCCAGCTCTGCTAACTGCGATGATGAAAAGCCACGGCCAAAATCACGAATTAACAAGTAAACGCATTCGCTATGTAAGTTATCTTGCTGCCAACTCAACTCTAATTGAGTTTGACCTTGCTTTTGATTGGCGAGCGCGGCGTTTTGCAATAAATTTAAAATAGCAGGCAATAACATCGCATCACTCAATAGCGTTGCTGCAATTGGTGGCGTAATCCATTTAATGTGCTGATCCGGGTATTGCAGTAAAAGTGTATCTGTAATTTGTGTTTGCAGCTGCTTTACCGTTGTATGCTCTTGCGAATTTTTAAGGCGTAATTGCTCTGAGAGTTTTCTAAAGCTGTTAAGTTGCGTACTGCACTGAGTAAGCGGTGCTTGCATGTGCTTAACAATAGGGTTGTTTGGTTGATCTTCTAATAACTCTTCAAAAAGTAACTGTAAATTTGCAATTGGAGTCGCTAGTTGATGGGTTATTTGTGCAGCAGCGCCATCTAAGGTAACAAGCTGTTCGTTACGTAATTGTTTTTCACGCACGTTTGCAATAATACGCTCTCGCTCTTTAAGCGCCCTGTTCATTGCGCCAATAACAAGTGCGATTACGCTGGCACTTAAAACAAAATTGACCCACATGCCAATAAAGTGACCACTCATATTCATTTGATGCATACTGTGTTCGGGCATCTTAATCAGTAGCAAACTGTATGCGGCAATGGCTAATACTGCAATATAAGCTAATCCTTTTTCTCGCAGCGTAACAGCAGCGATCATTATTGGGAGCAATAACAGTGATACAAATGCATTGGTTGCACCACCGCTTAGAGAGAGCAAAACCGTTAAAAATAATACATCAGCGGTTAACTGCATCAACATACCCAAAGGTTTAGCGCGGCTTACATTACGATAGGCAAACAGGCTAATAAGCTGAAACACAGCCTCAACGGCAATAACAATCAGTAAAGGCAGTAATGCAATTTGATGTTCTAGTAAAAAATAAACGCTAAGCACCGCGATTAATTGCACCGCAATAGCGCCGCTTCGCAGCATTAATAGTCGACTAATGGTGGGGTCGGTACGCATTAACAAGAGGTAATTGCCCAATCAAATGTTTAATAAGGTTATTTTAACGGTTATATTGTTTTTAATCATCATCCATCGAAATTGAAAACGGAGCACAAGGCGTTCCTTGGTGAAACACCATTTGCCATTGCTCACCTTGCTTACGCCAAAGCGACATACGCAATGAATAATTAAATTCACTGCGAGCAGAGCGCCTATAAGCTGCTTGATAACTAAGTTGCACTACATCATCGCTCAGCATTCGGCCCTTAAAATGCTGATTATAAAACTGTGGCACAACCTCGGTAGGTAAGCGGGTAAGTACTTGGTATTTATTAAATGTAGTGCCGTTGGCAGCAATTTCGATAAATTCATCATCGAGTAAAGCATCTAATGCGCGCTCAGATTGGCGAACTTCTGGGTCTAGTAACTGGCGCTCAGCGTCAATCAAATGATTAAACAACGACACTTTTATTTTGCTGCTCATAACCTTCCCTATTGTTTATAAATCGACTCTGTTTTTATAACTCATGACGCTCTAAAATACGGTAGCATTTCGACAATAATTTATTGAATTAATACTATCTGCTTGCATACCAACACTCAAGCCACTAATTTTTATTATAAGGAGAGCGATCAGCCTGAACACTAAGATTATACTTAGGCTTGCTCTTTTTTAAATCAACTTATATATAATTCTCTTTTAATTATCAGTAATTACACGCCAAAACACCTCATAAACTAGTCTTGAAAGCCATTTTTTGATATAACGTCTTCATAAGTAATACATGTCAGACCACCTTAAGAGAGCATACTATGCCTTACGCACATATCACTGGTTGGGGTAAATGCATTCCACCAGCAAGCATTAGCAACGATGAGATTAGTGAAATAGTTGATACTACCGACGAGTGGATAACCACGCGTACTGGCATTAAATCTCGCCGAGTGAGCCATGTAAGTACCGCCGAGCTGGCAACCGTTGCAGCTAAGCATGCTATTGCGTGCGCAGGCGTTGACCCTAAAGATATTGATTTAGTTATATTAGCCACTTGTACACCTTCTACTGTTGTGGCAAATACCGCCTCACAAGTGCAAAAAAATATTGGTGCAACCGGCGCTGCCGCAATGGATACAAACGCGGCATGTTCTGGCTTTTTATATGCATTGCAAGCCGCTACAGCACAAATTCAAGCGGGTATGATCAAAAAAGCAGTAGTAATAGCTGCAGAGCGCATGACGTGGTACGTAAACTGGTCACGTCGCGATAGCGCTGTTTTATTTGGCGATGGTTCAGGTGCAGTCGTACTTGAAGCTGCAGAAACACCAGCTGGTTTACTGGCAACCAAAACAGGTTGTGACAGTGAAGACCGCGATATTTTACACATCACTAACTTTGGTAGTGATTTAAATAAGTATGAGCCAATTGGCCCATCTGATTTATTATTTGAAGGTCGTGAAATATTTAAACGTGCTGTTAAAGGTATGAGTGAAGCGTGTGACGATGTACTTAAACAAGCCGATTTGAGCCTTGATGACATTAATGTACTCGTTCCACACCAAGCTAACTTACGCATTATTCAGGCTATTCAGCATCGTTTAAAAGTACCTGACGAAAAAGTAATGGTTAACATTGGTGAGTATGGTAATACCTCTGCTGCGACTATTGCTATTGCGTTATGTGAAGCGGTTGAGCAAGGGTTAATTAAACCGCATTCAAACATTATGTCTGCTGCATTTGGTGCAGGCCTTACGTGGGCTGCAAGTTACATAAAATGGGGCGAACGTGTAACGCCTATTAGTGTAAGCGATGCCGCTTTACCGCCATGTGATAAAACAGGCTTAGAACTTGTAGCACCGGCCGTTAAAGCATGTAAAGAAGCTGAGCCAAGCTAAAAACACATGTAATAAGCTATACATAAAACGCACTTTATAAGTGCGTTTTTGCTTTTTAAGGAATTAAATTTGAAACTTTTAGGTATTCATCACGCTGCTATTATTTGCAGTGACTACGTACGCTCTAAACACTTCTATAGCAACGTACTTAAACTTAACGTTATTAATGAGCACTTTAGAGCAGAGCGTAATTCATATAAATTAGATTTAGCCATGCCCGATGGCAGTCAAATAGAGCTATTTTCGTTTGATGGCGCACCTGTAAGACCAAGCTATCCAGAAGCACAAGGCCTAAGACATTTAGCTTTTAAGGTAGCTGATGTACAGATTGCAAAAACGTATTTAGAATCGTGCGAAGTAAACGTTGAGGATATTAGAGTGGATGAAATAACCGGCAAAAAGTTTACCTTTTTTGCCGATCCAGACAATTTACCACTTGAGCTATACGAGGTTTAAAGTTCATAAGCTCAAGTTCTTACTATTGACTAAAAAACTTACTTATTAAAACGATTTTGTAAGTAGTTAAATACAGCACGAATACCTAATGCTTCACCACCCGTTGGACGACCTGGTAATGCACGTAAGTTCCACGCCATTACATCAAAGTGTACCCACGGTGTTGTTGGCTCAACAAATTCTTTTAAGTAAAGCGCCGCAGTAATAGCACCACCAAACGGTGTACTTGCGCAATTTGCCATATCGGCTACATCACTTTTTAGTAAGTTTTTGTATTGCTCAAACAACGGAAGTTGCCAAACAGGGTCATGTACGCTTAAACCTGCATCAATAATACCATTTGCTACATCGCGCTCTGTTGAGAAAAAGCCCGGAAGCTCCGTGCCTAAGGCAACACGACATGCCCCCGTAAGGGTAGCAAAATCAATAATTAGCTCAGGGTTATCATTCTGTGCTTCG
This sequence comes from Pseudoalteromonas sp. SWN29, assembly GCF_015864465.1. Classification (NCBI taxonomy): domain Bacteria; kingdom Pseudomonadati; phylum Pseudomonadota; class Gammaproteobacteria; order Alteromonadales; family Pseudoalteromonadaceae; genus Pseudoalteromonas; species Pseudoalteromonas sp. SWN29. The sequence continues at coordinate 24,716 of NZ_JADYXE010000004.1, read as the reverse complement.
CTTAATGCATCACACAATACTAAGCGCCCTTCTGCGTCTGTATTATCAATTTCGACCATAATGCCTTTGCGTGTTTTAACAACATCGCCTGGACGAAACGCGTTACGCGATACCGCATTTTCAACAGCGGGTACAAGCACTCGTAATCTAATTGGTAAGTTAGCTGCCATAATAAGCTGTGCTAGAGCAATAACATGCGCGGCACCGCCCATGTCCTTTTTCATGTTACGCATGCCAGAGCTTGGTTTTAAATCAAGTCCACCTGAGTCAAAACATACGCCCTTACCTACTAGTGTAATTAATGGAGCATCTGTTGCACCCCATTTTAAATCGAGTAAACGCGGTTTATTTTCGCTTGCACGACCCACCATGTGAATAGTCGGGTAGTTTTGCTCTAGTAACTCATCGCCAATCCACTGTGAAAATTCGCCATTGTAAGTTGCAGCTAAATCTTCCATTACTTGCGATAAATGTTGCGGCATCATATCTACCGCTGGCGTATTAACTAAATCACGTGCAAGTGTAATAGCATCAGCTTGTTGGCTAATACGCTCAAACAACGCTTTATCGCTAATGGCTAATTGCGCTTTTGCTGTTGGTTTTTCTTTATATTCACTAAATTCGTAACCACCAAGCACAAACCCTAAAGCAACTTGCTCTACAAAAGCGCTCTCACCTTGAATTTGATAAGTACCAGTAGGAAGTGTATTTGCTAAATTACCCGCAGCCCAAAAATCATCGCTACTTTGCATTAAACAAAATACCTGGCTTAACTCGCCCGTTTTAGCATCAGGGATTAAAGCAACACCTTGCTTTTCGAAACCTGTATTAGTTAACCAATTTTGTATAAATGCAGGCTGCTGTGCTTGCCAGTCAGATAATTCGTTTTTAAGAATAAAAGATAAAGGAATACCAGAAGATGTATGACGTAGTAATGCACTCATTAAAAAGCTCATATAATATAAAAATGGTACTTAAGAGCATATCAATAAGCGCACCTAAAAGGTATCGCTAATTTGAAGGGATTTTAGCTACTTTTTTAAGCTATTTTTGGATTCTTGCTTTTGATTTTCTTGATCTATTTTAGCATCAAGTTCTTTAATAGATTTGTTCATATTAAACGAACTTGGCAGTACATCAACTCCCACTAAACTCCCTAATTTAACAACTAAAGGAATTGTAAGCGGGGCAAAAGGTAATACTGCAAACACACCGAGCCCTAACCCTTTTAAAATATCAACAAACTGTTCATTGGCGCGTTTTAACTCCTCTTTACTTGTTTGGCCTTGAGTGTAGCGCCTATAAATAGAGAGCATTTCTTTGGTTTCTTGCCTTTCTTGAGCAAGTGCAATTTTAAGCGCCACCATAGCACGACGAAAACGCAGCTGTTGGCGTTTCTTACTAATTTTAACTACCCGCCAAGGTGCACGGTGAATAACTTTATATAATCGCATAACTTTTATTTTCACACAGCAACACAGGTTCACAAAGAATAATTTACTTACAACATCCTTTAACTTATCCTTTGCACCAAATTAGTATTAAATACATACAACAACACTGAATATGACAAACCAATTACCGCAAAAACCTGAAAAACCAAAATCTGATGAATGCTGCGGTGGAGGCAGTTGCTGCCCCTGCGTGTGGGATGAATACAAAGAAAAATTAGCAGCTTGGCGATGCGAACAAAACATTGAAACCTCCACAAAAAAGAAACAAATAAATAACATTTAAACACTTCCAGCGCATTAACACTCCCCTAAAAAGCCCTATTTGCACCTATTTAGTTCATTTTGCCTTTACTTTGCACCACTGTTGCATTTTTTCTTAAATTGAATCCTTTTGTTATCAAATAGTTAATTAGTAATTGCCCTTCCTGTTTTTTATCTATAGTCTGTAGATAGGACTTCACAAAAAGTAAGCTTAATTGATTAGGCTTTTGAGCTAAAACCTCAAACTTATGTGAAACAAAAAATTAAGTAAAAAATAAATGATGTGAAATTAGCATCAAAGATAAGAATTATTCTAACTGGGGAAAATTAGAATGAAATTAAAAAGTAATGCGCTAAACCAAGCAATTAAATTTGCTTTAGCTACAACCACTGCAGGGTTGTTTATTTCAGGTTCTGCTATTGCAGCAGACGAGCAACAACAAACTAAAGTAAATAAAAACGTAGAGAAAATTGCCGTAGTAGGTACGCGCTCTGCTCCACGTTCAATTGGTGACTCACCCGTGCCAATCGATATTATTGGCGGCGAAGAATTAGAAAGATCAGGCAATACCGACATGCTTGAGCTTTTAAAAGGTGCTGTGCCATCTTTTAACGTACATCAAAATCCTATTAGCGATGCGGCCTCTCTTGTTCGCCCAGCTAACTTACGTGGTTTACCATCAGACAGCACATTGGTTCTTTTAAACGGCAAACGTCGTCATCGTGCTTCTGTAATTGCATTTTTAGGCGGTGGTATTAACGATGGCGCACAAGGCGCAGATATTTCAGTTATTCCAAGCATTGCTATTAAACAAGTAGAAGTACTTCGTGATGGTGCAGCTGCACAGTATGGTTCTGATGCAATTGCGGGTGTAATGAACTTCCAACTAAAAGACGCTTCTGAAGGTGGTAAATTAGAAATCCGCCATGGTCAATTTTATGAAGGTGATGGCGATACAACACAAGTGTCGGGTAACGTGGGTTTACCGTTTACCGACAATGGCTTTGCTAATTTAAGCTTTCAATATAAAACAGCTGATGCAACAAGCCGATCAGTTCAACGTGCCGATGCTGCTGCACTTTCAGCAGCCGGTGTTCCTGATGTATCTTCTCTTGCACAAGTATGGGGCGCACCAGAAGTAAACGACGATATTACAATTTTTGGTAATGTAGGTTTAGAGCTAACGAACGATTCTGAATTTTACATGTTTGGTAACTACTCTGAACGCGATGTACGCGGCGGCTTTTACTACCGTAACCCGCAAACACGTTCTGGCGTTTACTCAAACGATGGTGGTGAAACACTACTCGTTGCCGACACAACACCTGATATGAGTGCTAACTGTCCTACTATTGCAATAACAGATGGCAACGTACTAGATGATCCTGCTTATATAAATGGTGTAGCAAACAACCCAGATTGTTTTGCCTTTAATGAGATGCTTCCAGGTGGTTTTACACCTAACTTTGGCGGCAACATTACTGATACTTCTTTAACTATTGGTACTAAAGGTCGATTCACTGGTGGTTTCTTAAAAGATACATACTATGACTTAAGTGGTACTGTGGGTTTAAATGAATCACGTTACTTTATTTACGATACGGTTAATGCCTCTTTAGGTGCAGATACACCACGTGATTTCAGCCCAGGTAAATATGAGCAACTAGAGAAAAACTTTAACTTTGATTTATCAAAGGGTGTCAACTTTGGTTTAGCTTATGATGTAAACATTGCCGGTGGTTTTGAATGGCATGAAGAAACATTCACTATCATCTCTGGTGATGAAGCATCTTACACAGCTGGCCCTTTAACAGCACAAGGTTTTGGTATTGGCTCTAACGGCTTCCCAGGTTTTAAACCATCACAAGCTGGTGAGTTTTCTCGTCGTAACTATGCAGCATATGTTGATGTTGAAGCACCATTTACTGAAGACTTCTTAATGGGCTTAGCGCTTCGCTTTGAAGACTACGACAGCTTTGGTACAACAACAAACTATAAAGTAATGGCTCAATACCATTTAACTGAAGATTTAAATATTCGTGGTTCTGTAAGTAGCGGTTTCCGTGCACCTACAGTTGGCCAAGCTAACGTAAGTAATGTACAAACAAATTTAGATGGCGGCGTATTACAAGATTCAGCGCTTCTTCCACCAACAAACCCAATCGCAGTGCAATTAGGTGGTACAGAGCTTGAGCCGGAAGAATCACAAAGCTATACACTTGGTGCTGTATACACAATCGGCGAGTTATTTTTAACGCTTGATTACTACAACATTCAAGTAGATGACCGTATTAGCCAATCAGATAAAATCAACTTAAGCCAAGCAGATAAAGATACGCTTACAGCGGCTGGCGTGCCTAATGTACAAGGTCTTGCTCAAGTAAGCTTTTTTACAAATGACTTTGATACAACAACTCAAGGTATCGATTTAGTTGCAAACTATACTGCTGAACTAATGGGCGGTAGCTCTACATTTAGCCTTGCTTATAACTGGAATGATACTGAAGTAACTCAATTTAGTGAGATTACAGGTGCGTTTAAAGTTAAACGTCTAGAAGAAGATTTACCCAATCATCGTGCAACTTTCACATTGTCTCAACAATGGGAATCAGTTTCTGCATTTGCTCGTGCAAACTACTACGGCGAATACCAAGGTGTTCACGTTGATTATGATGCAACAGCTAAAACAGCAGATGCTGCAGTGACTATTGATGCTGAAGTAACTTACTTCTTAAATGAATCAGTTAGCTTCTCTGTAGGCGCTCAAAACTTGTTTGACCAAGATGCTGAAAAACTTGATTTTGCAGATGCAACGGGTATCCCTAATAACAACTGGGGTGGTCAGTTCTACGAAACATCTCCGTTTGGTATTAACGGTGGCTTTTACTACGCTAAAGCAACGTATACTTTTTAAACTATTTTCATGAAGAACCAAAGGCGAAATGTTAAAGACATTTCGCCTTTTTAATTTTATAGTTAATAAAAATAATAATAATGCCTAACTATGCTACTTGAAAAAGCTAACCAACTACTGCAACAAAATAAACTCAAAGAAGCTGAGTTTCATTTTAAAACGCTATTAAATAGTAATCCCGAAAATGGTGAAGCTTTATTTGGCTTAGGCAGAATTGCCCTACGACTAGAGCGTTATGACGCTGGCGTATACTTACTCCAAAAAGCGTGTGAGCGCATGCCTCATATGCTTGAACCATTACATGCCCTTGCTGATGCATTTAACGGTGTTAATTCGCCAAACGATGCGTTAACCGTACTTGAATACGCAAAAAAATTAGCAAGTCATCACCCAGAGCCTCATTATTACTTAGCTCAACACTACTTAACACATGGCGAGTTAGATAAAGCCCATACAACGTTTGCCCATGCACTCAGCATTGGTGTATACCCTGTAACAGCCTATATTTTATTCGAACTTGTGCAGTTAGGTCGCTTTAATAAAGAACATAATTATGTAAGTAATTTACATCACTTATTAACTCAAACGAGCAATTTACGTTTAAAAATGGTGTGTTACTACGCATTAGCAAACAGTTACGATAAACTTGAGGACACCGAGCAAGCATTTAATTATTTTATATTGGCGAATAAATTACAAAAAAAATTAAGTGAATTTAACACTAAAGATTTAATCCCTTTTTATGATGAAATAATAAAATACAACACCGTGGAATTTATTACCTCTGCCGATAAAAAGTTTACAGGTAATATTACGCCTGTATTTATTATTGGTATGCCACGTAGTGGCTCTACACTTTTGGAGCAAATGTTGGCTAGCCATAGTCAGTTTTCGAGCCTGGGGGAGAGTACAAGTATTAGTAATAATGCGGTTGCTTTTATTGAACAAAAAACGGGAGTTGCTTACCCGCAATGTTTAGCGCATTTAACACCTGACTTAGTCAAAAAAGCCCGCGAGTTTTATATCACAACATTAAAAACAGCATCGCCTATCAAGCCTTTTATAATAAATAAACTGCCGAGTAATTATCAGTCGCTCGGGCTTATATATATCCTATTTCCAAATGCCAAATTTATAAATTTAAGTCGTGATTTTAATGCTACCGCGTTTTCTATTTTCACTAATTACTTTGCCGAAAACGAACCTTACTTTTGCTCACTACCTGAGTTTAAGCTTTACTATAGTGTGTATGAAAAACTGATGAGCCATTGGCACTCCTTCAACGATATGCCAATTTATGATGTCAGTTACGAAGATTTAGTGAGTAACCCAAAAGAGCAGCTAACGCAGTTACTTGGTTTTTTAAACTGCCATTTTGAAGAGCGCTGTTTAGCGTTTTATAAGCATAAAAAACCAGTAACCACGTTGAGTAAGCATGCTATTCGCCAACCTATTAATAACGCCGCAATCGCTAAGTGGGAGCGCTACAAAACACCTCTTCTAAAGTTACTTAATGAGAATTAGAATGCGCTTTAAACCAATTAAGTAAATCTATAAATTGATCGTCACGCGCACTTGGGTGGGTAAGCATATTAATATGATCGTAATCAAAATTATGTCCGTGTTTACGACCGTAAATTTGCATTTTTTGAATGCCAGGCCCAGATTCGGCCATAAATTTTTGAATATCGATTGGCTGTGCTAATGCTTTATCTTTTACTGCAGCAATATGAAGCGTTGGCGGTAAATGCAGGCTGTTTAGCGCTTTTGCATAATCAAAATTATCATCAGAATCTATCCAAGGCTTCTTTTTAGCCCATTGCATACTTTGATAATGCGACTTTTGAGTTTCGTTATCGCTTCCCCACTTATAGCCTTTTGCATTTAAATAACCGTGTTTTTTAGCGAGCAAAGGCGCCATAAAGTACCAAATCAAATTGGCTTGTAATAATTTTTGAGGATGGTTATTAAATAAAGAGCGTTTAGAGCCAAAATACACACATGCTTTTACATCGTTAATATATTCAGGAAAACGTGCAAACGCACTATTCATTAATACCCCGCCCCAAGAATGAGCGACCCAATAATCGGGCTTTTTACCTTCAATCAACTCTATTTGATTAATAAAAGCAGGGATATCTTCTAAAATAGCCTCCGTTTGCCCGTACTTAGCGTCACTTGAAATAACCGGTTTACTATCACCTCGGCCCCGTAAATCAGCAACATAACAACAATATCCATGCTCAGCTAAAAATGGTGCGAGCCCTTTATTAGAGTGCGTGTAAAAAATTTTACCGTTTTCTATAGCCCCATGCATAAAAAATACAACAGGCCCTTGCTGATTATCATCGCTAATACGGCGTAAATGGAGGGTTTGTTGATCAGCTAAAGTAATAATTATTGATTGCTGAGAAATGGCCACTGCGGTTCCTTTTTATTATTTTCAACTCATCCTACCAGTAATATTCGATATACCAAAGGAAATGTCTGCACTTTACCCACCTGCATTTGTTACAATCACCACATTATATCTGTTGTTAAAATGAAGCCATGAAAGAAAATAATACACGTTCAAAATTACATCCTCGTAACCTACATAAAAATGGATACGACTTCGATTTATTAACAACAGAGCACCCTGCTCTACTGCCTTTTGTTATAACCACACCTGCAGGCACTAAAAGCATTGATTTTAGTGACAACAAAGCGGTAAAAACACTTAATCAGGCGCTTTTAAAAGCACACTACAATATTAATTTTTGGGATATTCCTGAGCATAATTTATGCCCACCTATACCAGGGCGTGTTGACTACATTCATTACTTAGCCGATTTATTAAGTGACGATAATCAACAACAAATACCTTTAGGTAAGCAAATTAAAGTGCTTGATATTGGCACTGGCGCTAACTTAGTTTATCCACTTACGGGCACAAGTGAATATAAATGGCATTTTACAGGCACTGATATTGATGCTGCATCAGTTAAAATAGCAAAGCAAATTGCGCAGTTTAATGGCTTAAAAATAACCTTAAAACAACAAAAAAACGCATCACATATTTTTAAAGGCGTTATAAATCAAAAAGATCTATACCATTTAACACTTTGTAACCCTCCGTTTCATGCAAGTGAAGAAGAGGCAAGTAAAGGCAGTGAACGTAAATGGAAAAACTTAGGAAAAACACCCAGTAGCGCACTTAATTTTGGTGGTCATAATAATGAATTATGGTGTGAAGGCGGTGAAGTACAGTTTATCTCTAACATGATTAAAGAGAGCGAAGACTTTGCAGAGCAAGTAATGTGGTTTACGTCGTTAGTATCCAAAAAAGACAATATTGCAGCCCTTGAAGAAGTATTAAAAGCTCATCCAATAGCACAATATAAAATAGTTGATATGGCACAAGGTCAAAAAATCAGCCGCTTTATTGCATGGACTTACTTTGATAAAGACACTCGTGAGCAAATTTGTAGCGAGCTTGATTAATACCAATTTTATTAAAAACAATAAAAAGGATAAGGCAATCATGATAGATTTTCGCTCTGATACAGTTACAAAACCAACAAAAGAAATGCGCGATATTATGTACAGCGCACCGGTTGGTGACGATGTATATGGTGATGATGAAAGCATTAACCAACTAGAAGCCTATGCGTGTAAGCGTTTTAACTTTGAAGCCGCACTTTATTGTAGCTCAGGCACACAAGCCAACTTACTTGCGTTAATGGCGCACTGTGAGCGAGGTGACGAATACATTTGTGGCCAAAATGCGCATAACTATAAGTTTGAGGGCGGAGGCGCAGCCGTTTTAGGATCTGTTCAACCTCAACCTATTGAAAACGAAGCTGATGGCAGCATCCCTTTTAGTAAAATAGCGGCGGCTATAAAACCAGACGATTGCCATTTTGCTAAAACTCGATTACTTAGCCTCGAAAACACCATTGGCGGAAAAGTGCTTCCTCTTGACTACTTAGCCCAAGCTCGCAACTTTGTTAATACGCATAATTTAGCACTGCATTTAGACGGCGCACGTGCATTTAATGCTGCTGTTGAGTTAAAAATTGATATAACTGAGATTACAGAACATTTTGATTCAGTTTCTATTTGTTTATCTAAAGGTTTAGGTGCACCCGTTGGCTCTTTATTATTAGGTTCACCAGCACTTATTAATAAAGCAAGGCGATGGAGAAAAGTACTTGGTGGCGGTATGCGCCAAGCCGGAATGCTTGCAGCCGCTGGGCAGTACGCACTTGAGCACAATGTAAATCGCTTAAAAGACGATCATGCAAATGCACGTTATTTGGCTCAAAAATTAAGTGAGATAAGTGGTTTTACTGTTGATATGAGCAACACCACTAATATGGTTTATGCAACGTACACTAGTAGTATAAATATTGAAGAGATTGCTGAGGCGCTTAAACAACAAGGTATATTATTTAGCCCAAGCAAGCAGCTTAGGCTAGTAACGCATTTAGATATTACGCGCGAAGATATTGATACATTTTTAAATGCTTTGTCGGCCCATATTTAACGCGGCTTTATAATGTTTGCGGCATACCGAAACATATCGGTCATTGCCGCCAATTTCTACTTGGTTACCATCGGCTATTGCATCACCATTTTCATCGGTACGCAGTACATGGTTAGCTTTACGCCCGCAGTGGCATACAGTTTTAAGCTCAACTAACTTATCAGCCCACGCAAGCAAATATTGCGACCCTATAAATAACTCGCCTCTAAAGTCGTTACGCAAGCCATAACACAGTACCGGTATACCTAACTCATCAACCACATCGGTTAATTGCATTACTTGTTCTTTTGATAAAAACTGGCATTCATCAACTAATACACAATGGCGTTTTTTGTCGTTGTTAAGCGATTGAATAAGATCAAATACATCTTTACTAGCATCAAATACATGCGCGTCAGCTTGTAAGCCTATACGAGACGATACTTTACCCACGCCTTGTCTATCATCAATGGCTGCAGTAAGGATCACAGGTTCCATGCCACGTTCTTTATAATTAAATGCAGATTGTAATAACGTGGTTGATTTACCTGCGTTCATTGCAGAGTAGTAAAAGTATAATTGAGCCATTGCAGTGCCATTTTATAAAAAGTGCGCTTATGCTACCTTAATATTAAATTAATTTACATTAATCCTTCGTGTTTCAGTAACCAACGTTTTCTATCAAGCCCACCAGCATAACCCGTTAGCTTTGCATTTGCGCCAATGATCCTATGACAAGGCACGATTATGCTAATCGGGTTTTTACCATTCGCAGCGCCTACCGCTCTCACTGCTTTAGGGTTATTGAGCTGGTTTGCAATATAGCCGTATGTTTGCGATTGCCCAAAAGGCACCGTTAATAGTGCTTGCCATACACTTTGTTGAAATACAGTACCGTTTGTATCAAGTGGTACATTAAAAGTAGTGCGTTTTTTTGCAAAGTACTCGTTTAACTGCGCAGCGCAAATCAGCACCGCCTTATTAATGACTTGTTCAAATGGGGTATAAGGGTGCTCAACGGGAGGATAAAACCCGACGTAACTCACGCCTTTATTGGTCGCTTGAATAATTATGTCGTCTATTGGGCTTGAGATTGATGTTTGAATTATCATTATAATTGCTGCCAAAGTTGAAAAGTTAAGTAAGACCGAAAGGGAGCGCAATTAGCGGGTTCAAAAGGGTTTGCCGCCGCTTGAGCTTTTTTAACACCCAAATCGCCATCAAGTAATATATCGGGTTGGCTTTGTCCTCGCAGCTTTGCGTAATTTACCGTCCAAGGGCCAATTCCCTTTAAAATAAGCCATTCGTCTAAATCGTCATTTTCAGGGTTTAAAGCACAAAACTGCGCTAAATTATGCAGTGCATTTTTACGCGCTTGTGGCATTTTAAAAAATGCAAAGTCACTATTAGCAACAATGTTAGCCGTAGGAAAGTAAATAACATCGCCCTCTTTTTCGCCTAATTCATCAACTAACGTTGTTACTAAATTATGCGCAGCAGTAACACTCACTTGTTGCCCAAGTACTGCCCTTATACCGGCTTCAAAACTTGACCAAATCCCTGGAAGTCTGAGCCCTTCACACACTGCAAACGCATTGTTTATATTGGCGCTTAAATGCATTTGAATTAAATTAATATCGGCATCTAAATCAAGCACACGACGTATATTATTTATAACCGATTGCAAATAAGCCGTATTATCTATATTGATAGATACACTAAAATGGTTTTTACTCGCTATAAATTCAGCGGTAAAGCTTCCATTATATTCCTCACTTGCAAAAGTGCGCCCGTAACTCGTTTGCGTTATCCACTCCATTGGTTTTATCAAACGCCTTTGTAAAAAGCCCTGCAAAGCAGGCCAATTATAAGGCGGCCTAAATGGTAGCGTTAACGTGAGTGTTGATGTTGGTTTTTTATCGCCACTGCGCAGCTTTGAGGGAGCTATATTTAACTGCTGTAAAAAAGCATCATTAAAGCGCCTAATGCTTTTAAAGCCAGCAGCAAATGCTATTTCGGTAAGAGGTAAATGTGTTTCTTGAATCAGTTTTTTAGCAAAGTGACACTGGTTAAATAATCGGTATTGCGTAATCGACACGCCAAAATACTGCTTAAACAACTGTCTTAAATAACGACTGCTTATACCTAAACGAGCTGCTAATTTTTCGCAGTCGTGCTCATCGTGCTGATCAATTAATTGCTTAGCTCTCAGAGCTGTGGTTTTTGTACCCTGCCAAGCAGCGCTGCCTGGTGCGCTATCGGGTCTGCATCGTATACATGGCCTAAACCCAGCTTGGGCTGCATTATGTGCAAACTGAAAATACGTGACGTTTTTTTCGTGAGCCGTTGGTGCAGGGCAAATAGGTCTGCAATAAATACCGGTACTTTTAACAGCAACATAAAAAAGCCCGTCAAAACGTGGATCGCGGCTCTGACGTGCTTTTTGCCAATGTAAAATGTCCATAAGCGACTCTGTAAAATAACCTAATAGAGTCTAGCTTATAGAAAAAAACTCACTTTACTAGCCATATTCGGAACTCAACTAATAGCAGCTAAGTAGCGCTTTTCAACTTCAGTCCAATTAATTACATTATAAAAAGCAGCGATATACTCAGGGCGCTTATTTTGATACTTCAAGTAATAGGCATGTTCCCATACATCAAGTCCCAAAATAGGGATATTCCCCTGCATTAAAGGGCAATCTTGATTTGCGCTATTTTGTACAATCAGCTTTTTATCTGGGGTCACACATAACCACGCCCAGCCACTACCAAATTGGCTAATTGCAGCGGCTGTAAATTCCTCTTTAAATTCATCAAAACCGCCGAGTTGCTCATCTATAGCTTGGGCCACAATACCTTCAGGTTTACCACCTCCTTGCGGGCTCATTACTTGCCAAAACAAACTGTGATTAAAGTGCCCACCTACGTGTTCTTGAACCGCTTTTTGCAATTGAGTGGGCAGCTTACTTATATTAATAAGTAACTCCTCAGCATTTACGTTGGCATATTCAGTGCTCTCTAATGCTGTATTAGCCTTATTTATGTAGGTTTGATGATGCAAAGTATGATGAATATACATTGTTTTACTGTCTATATGAGGTTCAAGTGCATCATATTCATAATTAAGTGCTGGCAAGGTAAACGTCATAAATTACTCCTTTTTAGTGCAACTGGTTGTTTGAAGGTGTGTTTGAGCTTAAACAAAAATTAACTTGCTCTATTAACTCAGGCAGAAAATGGTAACGTCTTGCAAAAGATACAAGTTCAGAGGTGGTTTTAATGTAATGATGCTTACTCACTTTTTGTATATCGTAATGAGTATGCTTAATTAATGAAGAGAGTGTTAAGTGTACTTCGCATAACCATTTACATGCATTTTCAGGCTGTTGCATAGCAATATAGGTATCAGCTAAATTATGTGAAGCAACAACAAGTGCGGGTATACAATGCTCAATAGCATGAATGGCATTATTATTAATCTGAGCGTATAAAAACTGCTGAAGGAGATGATCTGCAAGTGTTTTGGCTAATAAGTATTTATCGCGTGCTTCGAGTAAAGCACCTTGTTCAAATGCATAATTACCTTGCATTATGTTCGACTGCCAAGGGCTTAATGCTTGCTCAAAATAGAGTCGATCTGGGTGGGGCTGTTTTTGACTTGAGATCATATAATCATCTGCACATTTAATTATTGAGTGTGTATTTAACTTACACACCCAACAACGCAAATGCAAATGATTTTCATTAACTATTTAGCGAAATCTAATAATTCCTGCCCTGTTAAGCGATATATAATCCATTCGTTTTGTGGCTTTGCACCAATGCTATTGTAAAAATCGATAGCGGGTTTATTCCAATCAAGCACCACCCATTCAAAACGGCCACAGTTATTACTAATCGCCTTATTAGCTAAGTGCTTCATAATGGCTTTGCCTGCACCATTGCCACGGCTATCAGGGCTTACATATAAATCTTCTAGGTACAGGCCATTTTTACCTAACCAGGTAGAGTAATTATAAAAATATACTGCAAAACCAATTGGCTCATCGCCTTCTAAACAAATTATGCTGTGCGCGGTTGATCCTTCGCTAAACAAAGTATCTAGAATTGCTTGTTCATCTGTTTTTACCGCATCAGGTTCTTTTTCGTATATGGCAAGTTCGGTAATAAAGTGCAAAATTGTTTTTGCGTCACTTGGTTTTGCATCACGTATTATAATGGGTTTACTCATTGTATTTTGACCTTAAATATACAGCTCTAATTTATCTTTTAAAATATCTAATTGAATAGGTTTACTCAAGTAATCATCCATTCCAGCCGTTATACAACGCTCTTTATCGGAGTTCATTGCATTAGCAGTAAGGGCAATAATTTTTATATTTTTATGCTGCTCACCCGCTCCCCCTTCGCGTATAGCTGCTGTTGCCCCAAAGCCATCCAAAACTGGCATTTGGCAATCCATAAGTACAAGCTTAAAGAATCCTGAATCATGCGCTTTTAGTATATCAATTGCCAGTTGACCATTCCCGGCAATCGTAACGTCACAATTAAGCTTTTTGAGCATTAATCTAGCCACCTGTTGGTTAATGGGATTATCTTCTACAAGTAGTATTTGGGCAGATTCCTGCACCTTTTCTTTTTTAAGTGACGAAATATAGCCAGACGTAACTAATGGGAGCGTTTCGCCTGTTCCATTACTCGTAATAACCGACAATGCAGAAATTAAATCGGCAGTGGTCACAGGTTTAGGAAAGTATGCCTGAAAGCCAGCGTCAGAATAACGCTGAGCGCCTTCCATTCCAGCAATACTGGTCATCATTACAAGTGGCATTGATTTATAATGTGCATGTGCTTTTAGTGCTTTACAAAGCTCTATGCCGTCCATTCCTGGCATTTGCATATCAAGCACTGCAATATCGTACATACAATTTTTGCTTTCATATTGCTGCGCGCACATATCAAGTGCTTGATGTGCATCGCATGCAAGCGCAACCTTAGCGCCCCAATGCTCAAGCTGTTGTAAAATTACTATCCGATTTGTTTCGTTATCATCAACAACTAAAACCGTTAACTCTTTCATATTAATATTAGGAATATAACGCTCTTTTTGATCGCCAGGGGTCAGCATTATAGTGGCAGTAAAGGTACTTCCTTCGCCGGCTTCACTACTAAGAGAAATTGCCCCACCCATTAGCTCACAAAGCTGCTTACAAATAGCCAGCCCTAAGCCACTGCCCCCGTATTCACGCGTTGTTGATGCATCTACTTGAGAAAACGGAGTAAATAATTGCTGCTGTTTTTCTAAACTGATCCCTATACCTGAGTCTTTTATACTGACAATAAATTCTAAGCCTTGAGCCACTTTATTAATTTTCGCACTTACAACAACCTCGCCTTTACTCGTAAACTTAACGGCGTTACTTAGTAAATTAGTAAGTACTTGGCGAATTCGCCCAGGATCACCGCATAACTGCGAAGGCTCAAGTGCAACCAAATCCAAAATTATTTCAATCCCTTTGTCTTGAGCTGTAAATGCTTGCGCGGCAGCAACTTCACCAATTAAATCGCGGGCATTAAAGTTAATTTCTTCAAGCTCAATTTTACCCGCTTCGGCTTTAGAAAAGTCCAAAATATCGTTAATTACACCCAATAAAGAATGTGCACTTGTTTTGGCTATATCGACTTTAGTTTCTATTGGTTTAGGTAATGACTCTAATTGAACAAGCTCTAACATACCGAGTACACCATTCATTGGCGTTCTTATTTCATGGCTCATAGTGGCTAAAAATTGGCTCTTAGCAATAGCTGCATCCTCTGCTTTTACAAGCGCAATTTTAAGCTCTTCACTAATTACTTTTCGTTTTTGAGAAACCAACGTACTGCCCACTAAAGTAGCTAATGATCGAAGATAGGTTTCTTCACTTTGCGTCCAATAGTGGTGCTCGCCAACAGTTTCAGCACATAAAATACCTAAATTACCATCGCCTGTTGCTATAACGGCATCAAGCATAGATTTAATATTTAGTGGTTTTGCATACGCTTCTATAAAATCAACAGTTGCCGGGTGAGTATAAACATCATCAATAGCCACTAAGTTTTGCTCATAAATAACATCATAATAAGCAGGGTAATCTTTGGCTGTTAAAACAGCATCTGTATCTACAAACCCTTGACCATCTATATATAAACTATGACACGCCATTGCGTCTCGTTGTTCGTTAAAAATCCATACCGAAGCACGTGCAATATTTAGCACTTCACACATAGATTTAACCGCTAGCTTTTTAACTTGCTCTACATCACTATTTTGTACTTCAGGTGCAACCGTAAGCGCGGCTAAGTTTTTGTTATATCTATTGGCTTTTTCGCTTTCAAGTTCAAGGCGTTTATGTGCATCGATACTTTGAAATGAGCCAAAAACACGCACACATTTACCATCTTTAAACTCTGTTTGCCCCATCGATTTAACCCAGCGTTCTTGCCCAGCATAGGTTAAAATAATAAGTTCTACACTCCAGCTTTCACCTAATGTCACTGCGCATTCAAACAAAGTATTTATAGTATCTCGGTGCACTCCTGGTTTATAAAAATCAATTGCGGTATCTATGCTAGGCTCAAAGCCCTCTGGTACTTCGTGGATAACTTTAACTTCATCAGACCAATAAAGCGTATGTGCTTCTAAGTCAATTTCCCATGCCCCAATCTGCCCTTGCTTACTCATTGACTCTAGCAAGCTTTGCTGACGATTTATTTTTAATTGCGTATTGTATCGCTCTGTAATATCTAAAATAAATCCATCTAAATACAAAACGTTACCAGTTTCATCGTAAATCGCTTGGCCTTTTTCATTTACCCAATGCAAAGAGCCATCGCGAGCTGTAATTCTATACTCAACAGACCATGACTGCTTAGCACTGGCACAGCGTAAAATTTCAGCTTTTATTTTTTTAGAATCGTCTTCGCATATTAAATCAAAAAAGCTTAGAGCATCATTGCCTATCAACTCATCAGGTGAATAGCCTGTTATCTCACTTGCTTGCTCACTCATATAAAGCGTGCTTAATTTATCATCAAATTTACACTGATAAATAATACCCGGTATATTTGATACCAAAGATGCAAATCTATCTCGGCTTCCTTGCAGTTCAAGTTCAGTTGCTTTTTTATCTGAGATATCTAAGTGAGTACCTATCATTCGCTTAGGCGAACCATCACTATTCCATTCAACCACTTTAGCTGTATCAAGCACCCACACCCAGTGGCCATTTTTATGCTTCATACGCGCTTCACTTTCGTAGTAATCTGTTTCGCCTGCAAAGTGCGCTTTTAGCTTTAAGTCTGATTCAATTAAATCCTCTGGGTGAATAAATTTATACCAAGTTTGTATTGTACAAGGCTCTATTTCGCTGAGTTTATACCCTATAATTTCAGCCCAACGGTTATTTAAAACAGCTACGTTAGTATCAATATACCAATCCCAAATACCTACAGCAGTTGTATCTATCACTAACTGCAACTGTGTTTTATGCTGCTCAAGTTCTAGTTCTTGCAGTTTAAGAAATGTCATATCGGTACGAATAGCAATATAGCTTTGCGGTTTACCGCTTTCATCTAAAAATGGCGCAATGGTCGTATCTACCCAATAAAAACCACCATGCTTCGCTTTATTGCATATTTGCCCGTTCCATACATCTCCGCGTTTAAGCGTTTGATACATATTTTTAAAAAATTCTTTTTCGTGCTTTCCTGAATTTAAAATACGGTGGTTTTGACCTATTAATTCATGCTCATCATAGCCACTAATTTCACAAAATTTCTTATTTACAAAAGTAATGGTGCCATGCAAATCAGTTACTGCAACAATGGCATGTTCATCTAATGCGCTTTTTTGTTCAGCTAATTGTTTTAATGCAATTTGAAGCGCAGAGCGTTGTTTTTGCAGTATGCTTTGCTGTTCTGCTTTTACGGCCACTAACTTACGCAGGCCTAATGAAAGCTGATTAAACTCTATGCTGTCGTTTATTATTGGCACTTTAACCACATCACCTTTGGTAATGTTTTCAACAATTTTAGCTAAGTTAATTAAAGGACGAGAAAGCCGACGACCAAACCACCACGACGACGTTAATATAAGTAGTAATGCCCCCATATTTGTTAATATAGCGAGCTGCTTATAATAATTAGATCCTTGCAATGCAACGTCTTTTGTTTTTGATACAAGTAATTGCCAACCAGATTCATTTAAAAACTCTAAAGAATTAATATACCCATATAAAGTGGCTTCATCTTTATTACTATAAGAAAAAACACGTTGTATTGGTGAGCCATTCTGAGAGAAAAATAGTGGTTGGGCATCGTCTGTATTATTACTTTTTTGAATTTTATTATTGTGCATAACATAAAATGTTATGTCTTTATTAGCTGTGTGTATTTTACTTAGATTATTCAATAAGCCGTTTAAATTTATATCTGCGAGCAATATGGTTTGTAACTTATTTTCGCCATTTAATACCGGTAAACCAATAATATGATACTCACGCCCTGAGACAGTCATTGACTGAAATTGAATTTTTCCTGTATTTTTAATACCAGAACGAATGTCGTTAAAGCGTTGATCTTTAATAATATTAAAAAAGGGGGATGTGGGGAGTGAATTAACGAGGTCTACATCAATAAGCTCTACATTATTAACAAAGTCGTACTGCTCAACAAATTGACTAATTAATTTTTGCTTTTTAGCAGGACTAATATCAAACTGTTCCCTAAGCAAATATAAGTCCTTAACATGGTCCGCAAACCAAATATCAGCAAATTGCTTGCCTATATTATTAAGCTCGTTTAGTTCAGTGTCTGCATTTTGTTTAAGGGTGCTATTTACATGTTCAAGACTAAACCACGTAAGTATACAAAGTGGCCCTAAGGCTATAATTATAAAGGTTATAATTAACTTACTTCGAACAGATTGTCCTTTACCTGTTAATTCACCAAAGTTTAAACCTTTGTCCATGCTTAATACCCAGCAGCTTTTAATCATTTAATATTACTTACATTAATGCACTAAATATATAAAGACGCAAGTTTTGAGCTGTAAACTCCTTAAAAAATCGACATTTAGCGTTACGATCTTAAATTCACGCATTCAAAAAAAGTACGTCTTTATTACTAACTTACAATTGCGTTCATTTACGCTATAACTCCTGTAGCTGTTTTAAATCACCCATGATATAAGCAATATTCAATCAAAGCATTTGAGAGCATTATGGCGCACGATCACTCACATAGTCATGTAGACGAAAACCAAAGCAATAAACAACTCACCGTCGCGGTTGTTATTAATGTATTGCTAACCGTAGCCCAAGTTATTGGCGGGATATTTTCGGGCAGTTTGTCACTTATAGCCGATGCCCTTCATAATTTAAGTGATGCCGCCGCTATATTTATAGCTTTGATTGCACGTAAAGTTGGCAATAAACCAGCTGACGGCACTCATCATTTTGGCTATAAACGCGCCGAAATACTCGCCACCCTTTTTAATAGCAGTACATTAATAATAATTGGCGTGTATTTAATTTTTGAAGCCATTTCGAGCTATTTAAACCCTCAACCAATTAATGGCTGGATAGTTGTGTGGGTGGCAGCACTAGCATTGGTTATTGATTTAGCAACCGCATTTTTAACCTACCGAGCAGGTGCAAATCACAGCATAAATATAAAGGCGGCCTTTATCCATAACGTATCTGATGCAATGGCGTCTATTGTGGTAATTATTGCGGGCACCTTAATTATTTTATATCAATGGTACATTGTCGATTTAATTGCCACTGTACTTATTTCTATCTATGTAATTTATCATGGCATTTTACTATTAAAGCAAAGCTGCAAAATTTTAATGCAAGCAGCACCCAATAACTTCGACACACACGCAATATCGAATGCTATTAGTAGTGAATTTAATATCGAATCTGTAACCAGTATTAAGCTTTGGCAACTAGACGATAAAGAAAACTACTGCGAGCTTGTTATTAGCACTCAGCAAGCAATTGATTTGCCAGCCGTAAAAAGCTTTTTACACGACAATTTTAATATCGAAAACTGCATAATAGAAATCCAACCAAATACACAACTATTTAATTGAAAACAGCTCGTATTATCATTTACAATATTGCCATTAACTCATAATGAGATACCGTTTTTGAAACTTTGGTTACGTAGAATTCATTTAGGCCTTGCCCTTATTAGCGGACTATTTTTATTAATAGTGAGCTTAACCGGTGCTGTTATGATTTATGCAAAAGACATACAGCACTTAATAGAACCCGCAAAATGGCAAGTAACACCACAAGCAAATTTAATGCCTTACGATGAGCTTATACAAAATGTACAAGCTCAAACTAAGCAAAAAATCACCTTTTTTATGCCCGAGCAAGCACCAGAAACTGCATGGCAATTTAGGTTAGCTAATAAATACTACGCCAGTGTTGATCCCTACTCAGGGAGAGTGCTAAACGTCTATGAATCAACCGATACGATTTATGGGTTTGCTATGGGATTACATCGTTGGCTGTTGTTTGAAGACAGTGAGGGTGAAAAAACCTTTAGAAATTGGATGTCGGTGTGTGCATTGCTACTTTTAATAAATGTATTACTCGGCTTTTATTTATGGGTAAAACCTAAAAACAGAATTAAGCGTTTAGCTATAAAACCAAAAGCCAAATTTAGAGTGCTCATGTATCAATTACATACCGTACTGGGTGTTTACTTTTTTATACCGCTGGTACTTATTGCCTTCACTGGCATGGCATTTAATTGGAAAACACAAACTCAATCGGTATTAGAATTTGTAACGTTTAATAAAGTAGAACAAAGGCCTAAAGCACCGAAAATAATACAGCCCTCTCAGGCTACTTTAGACTATAACAAAGCAATTAAAAATGCAGAGAACGTATTTCCAGATGGCAAAGTATATAGAATTTATTTACCTAAAAAAGCCGACGAAGCAATAGCACTGAGAATGCAAAACCCTGGCGAAAGCCACGCTTACAGTTGGGTGTGGACCAACCCATTTACTGGTAAAGTATTAAACTCATTTGACGCCAGTAAAACTAACTTCACAACACAAGCATGGAACTTTAAGTATAAGTTTCACATTGGTGATTTTGCAGGTCCTATAGTGCAGTTTTTATGGTTATTAATAGCCCTTTCACTCGCGTTTTTTATTGTAAGCGGTGTGTATTTTTGGTTAAAACGCCATAAATGGAAATAAATCTCATTAACACTTGCGTCATTAGTTGATAATAATTACCATTACGGAAATTATTATCAACTAAGACACCCCATGTTAAAAACTTCGCTTTGCCTTATTGCTGTTGCAATAAGTGCTAACACGTTAGCAAATGAAAATAATAAAAATGAATACACTTCTGATCAGTTAGAGCACGTGATTGTATCTGGCAGCCGCATATCAGAAAGCATAGACGAAGTACCCGCCTCTATTACCGTTATTAATCAGCAACAAATACAACAGCATTTAAAAGTAAGTTCAGAACTAAGTAGTTTACTCGCGCAAATGGTTCCTGGCCTTGCCCCAGATACTGGCAGTTCAAGCAATTCTGGGCAAACACTACGCGGCCGTGCGCCTTTAATAATGATTGATGGTGTACCGCAATCAACCCCTCTTCGTAATGGTTCTTTAGGCGTAAAAACGCTTGATGCAAGTGCCATAGCGCGCATTGAAGTCATAAAAGGCGCAACGTCTATTTATGGTAATGGTGCCTCAGGTGGCATTATTAACTACATAACAAAACAGGCTCGCAGTGATGGTAAGCCTGAAGGCGAAATAAGTATTTCAAGTCGCTTTAGTGCGGTTAAATTAGCAGAAAGTGGCGGCGGTAGAATATCGGCAGCGGTAAACGGTAAGCTCGATAAACTAAGCTATCTGTTAACAGCAAGCTATGAAGAAAACGGCGTACAACGCGATGCAGAAGGCGATATTTTAGGTTTACAATATGGTTTATCCGACTCTGAAACTCAAAACTATTTTACCAAACTAACTTATGATTTTGACGACGAAAAGCAACTGCAGTTTAGCTATAACTTTTATAGTTCACAGCAAAAAACTGATTTAGGCGATGTTACTGGCGATGTCAATATAGGGGAAAAAACATACGCTATACACGTCCCCTTAGCGCTTCAAAAACAAGGTAAACCGCAAGGCCCAGAAGGCAACGAAAATATAACCCTAAAATATGTTGATTACGCGTTGTTTGAAAACACACAAATGACCCTCGATCTGTATAAACAAAATATAGAAAACGTGTTCTTTTTCTCAACCGCTTTAGCCAATCTTGATGAAGGTTATAGCGGTGGTCAATCGGTTATTAAGTCAGATAAACAAGGGGCAAGAGCCACATTTAACAGCCAGTTTGATTTTGAAAACGTAACCGCTACTTTAATTTATGGAATTGATGCTTTAAACGATAAAACATCGCAACCTTTAGTGGATGGTCGTGTTTGGGTGCCAGAAATGGACATGGAAAGTGTTGCTGGCTTTTTACAAACCAAATGGGTAATAAACGACAACATTATTGTAAAAGCGGGTGTAAGAAACGAAAGCATTGATTTGAGCGTAAGTGATTATCAAACACTAAAGCTGTGCAGAACCGCATCACAATGTTCAGTGCCATTAAGTGTTCGTGGCGACACCATTAATTACGATGCAACAACCTATAATGCCGGTATTAAATATAACTTAACAGATGCCTTTAGCCCGTTCTTTAGTTACTCACAGGGCTCTGATATTTCTGATATTGGTCGCTTACTTCGCGCAGCGACCGTTGACGATATTGCGCTAATTCAAACCCAAGCTTCAATAATCGATAATTACGAAGTTGGTTTTACTTCACAGTTTGAAAACGTGCGTTTTGAATTTGCACTTTACAGAAGTACCTCAGAGCTTGGTACAAGTAATGAGTATAATGAAATAACGGGTGTTTACGAACCTGTACGTGCACCACAAGAAATATGGGGATACGAAGGGTTAGTTAACTACACTATTACCCAAGATCTTAAATTAAGCGCAACGTACAGCTATGTTGAAGGTAAAAATACCGAGGCCGATGAATATTTAGGGGCAAGCCAAATTAGCCCACCTAAAGCAACAGCGAATGTAACGTGGCAAACAAATGACGAACTATCACTTGCTATGAGCTTTTTATATGTAGGCGACAGAAAGCGCTTTGATAAAAATGCGCAAGGCCAATACTCTGGCGATCAGGGCCCTGTTAGTAGCTACAATACATTTAACTTAAGTGGCCTATACAATGTTAACACTCAATGGAGTGGGTATTTTGGAATAGAAAACCTATTCAATAGTGATTACTACCCTGCCCGCGCACAGGCTTACACCTACGGTGGATATAACATTAAAGGCTTAGGCACAACCGCAACGCTGGGTGCTAAATATCAATTTTAACAAATAAACACACGTTATAGGCATGCCCTGCATGCCTATATGCTTAACAAATCCCGCATAAATAAACGTCTCAATTTTTATCTAGCAGTCATGATCTTGTATTAGATGCTAATACAAATAAAAAACTGTCCATAAACCAAGCAGTAACGCAAACTTAAATAAGAATCAAAACCAATAGTAACACAATGATTTTTATAGAGAAAACTTGCAATGTAGGCTATTTGTACTACACTGCATACAATTGAAATAGTTAAGGCGATTTATCATGAAAGGTAATCAAAAAGTAATCGATGCGTTTAATACATTGTTAGCTAACGAATTAGCAGCAATCGATCAGTATTTTATACACTCGCGCATGTATGACGACTGGGGTTTAAACAAGCTATACGAGCGCCTTAACCATGAAATGGAAGAAGAAAAAGATCACGCAGACTGGCTTATTAAGCGCATCTTGTTTTTAGAAGGTGTACCAAATATGACTAAGCGCCGTGATTTACTTATCGGTAACGATGTAAAAAGCATGATGCAAAACGATTTAACACTAGAGCTTGAAGTAGTTGCGTGTGTTAAAGATGTAATCGCAATATGTGAAGAACAACAAGATTATCAATCTCGTAGCATTTTAGAAAAACTGTTATTTGATACCGAAGAAGACCATGTTTACTGGTTAGAGCAGCAACTTGGCTTAATTGATAAGATTGGTTCTGAAAACTATCATCAAGCACAAATGGCTTAGTAGGAGCATATTATGAAAGGCGATAAAGACGTTATTGCAGCGCTTAATAAAGTACTCGCTAATGAGCTTGTTGGTATTAACCAATACTTTTTACATGCACGCATGTTTAAAGATTTTGGTTTCACTCAACTAGACAAAGCAGATTACAAAGTATCAATTCAAAAGATGAAAAACGCCGATCGTTTAATCGAACGTATTTTGTTTTTAGAAGGCTTACCAAATCTTCAAGACTTAGGTCGATTACGTATTGGTGAAAACAGCGAAGAAATGATTGCAGCTAACATGAGTTTTGAACTTGATACTATTACCGAGTTGCAAAGCGCAGTAAAACTGGCTGAAAGCAAAAAAGATTACATTACCCGTGAAGCACTTGATCACATTTTAAATGAGCAAGAAGAGCAAATTGACTGGTTAGAAACCCAGCAATTACTTATTAAAAATACGGGTATTAAAAACTACTTACAATCTCAACTGTAAATAGTAACAAGCATAAAAAAAGCAGCTAAAAAGCTGCTTTTTTTATATCTAAATTTTTATATGTAATTAAGCAACTTGATCCGTTACATCAGCAATTTGAATAAGTCTGCGATTAAGGATCTTTTTAGTACAACCACAACACTTACCACATTGGCTGCCTACTTTAAGCTCTTTAGTTAATTCACGCATGGTCGTTGCACCATCGTCAATTGTTTGCTCAATTTTTTTATCGGTCACACAGTGACATAGACAAATATACATGAATACAAACCACTCTCAATTTCATTTAGTAGGTGCATACTAATCTAAACGAAAATGGTTATCAATTGTTATTTGAAAATATATGTATTTTTTGAAATTTTTTTGGCCAGCGCCACTTAAGTTGAGAATTCGCGGCAGCTTGAGAATAGTTTGAATTTCAAGCAAGGTGTGGCACACAGATTGAGATTTATTAATTAGAGCTCACTTAAAATGTGAGTAAAATTAGGTTTAGGTAAATATCTGAATGGTTGAGAATGAATTACTTTAGGCTTTAAAAAACTTAATGTATAAATACGGAATTTATGGATGGGTGATTTCCGGTTTATGCCAATTGCGGTCATTGATAATGCCGCAATAAGCGGATTAAAAAAGTGGGTTGCAATGTGTAGCAAGCGAACGATAACTCACCGTTTTAGTTCTGTTTAATTTCCTTTTTATGAATTTCGCTCACAATATTCTGGCAAGCTGTAAATAAAGGTTTAGCTAAACTTGGTACTTCTTGAAATGGATTTGTTTTATCGTTGAATGTTCTAATAGGATTATGGTAATTACCTACGGTGTTTGTCAAACTAGTTGTCGCGATCACTACGTTATGCACTCTCCGCTTTGACGATTTCTTGTTCAGGGTTTAA